>JAKAPB010000262.1 GCA_021823045.1 Actinomycetes bacterium
ATACCATAGGAACAAGTTTCTCGTTAGGGGATTCGATCGGGTCATAGATATCTTCGGAGCCGACCACCACGGTCAGGTCGCCTCCTTGAAGGCAGCGATGAGTGCCTTGGGGATTGACCCGGATCGTCTCGAAATATTGATCGGCCAGATGGTGTCCCTGGTGGAGGGGGACCGCAAGGTCAAGTTCTCGAAGCGCGCTGGCAACATCGTCTCCATGGAGTGGCTCGTCTCGGAGCTAGGACCTGCGGTTACCAGGCTTTTATCACTTTCTTCTTCTCTCGATCGGGCAGCGGTCATCGATATAGAGGAGGCGAAGAGTACCTCTATGGATAACCCCGCTTACTACATCCAATACGCCCACGCGAGGATAGCCTCCATTTTCAGGGTCGCAGAATCGAGGGGAGTTTTGACCTCGGAATTAGCTGAGGTTTCGCTTGACTTGTTAAAGACGCCGAGAGAACTCGAGCTAATTCGGACCTTGACAAGCCTTCCAGACGTCGTTAGCGACGCTGCCATCAGTCGGGCGCCTCAGCGGGTCGTGGCTTGGTTGAAATCCTTGGCCTCGGCATTCCACGGCTTTTATCACGACTGTCCGATCCTCGCTGAGGGCATAGATGAAGACCTATTACAGGCGAGACTGCAGTTGGCTAGGGCTACCCAGATAGGACTGCGAGTAGCACTTTTCCTTGTCGGAATCGAAGCCCCCGAGCAGATGTGATGGCCAAGGAACTTTCAAGAGGTGGACCATCCGAGGCGATGCCTCTGGTAAGGAACTCGTTTCCGATGGGTCTCCTTCCTTACGGGGCTTCTGTTGTCTCTGGGAGCCTCCACATCGCAGGCGTCGAGATTCAAAGGGTTGCAGACGAGATTGGTACGCCTTTTTTTATCTACGATGAAGACCACATTAGAACGACAATTAGAGATGCGAAGGAGGCTTTTAGTGGCGAAATTGCGTTCGCCTCGAAGGCCTTTTTGTGTAAGGAGATGGCCCGTTTAGCCGATCAAGAGGGGATACTTTTAGACGTTGCATCGATGGGCGAGATGTACGTAGCGCACGCCGCTGGATTTCCCGGTGACAGGATGATCCTCCATGGTAACAACAAGTCCGACCAAGAGCTTTCCTTTGCAATCGAAATTGGCGTTGGAAGAATCGTCATCGATTCTTTTGATGAAATTGATCGACTCGAATCACTTGCCAGCGCTAATGAGCCGGTTTCTGCATGGCTGCGGGTGACCCCAGGTGTAGAGGCACATACCCACGAGTATGTTATGACCGGTCAAGAGGATTCGAAGTTCGGTTTCTCATACTCCTGGGGAGCGGCGCAGGAAGCAATAGAGCGCCTTCGCACCTCGGCTAAGATCCGACTGCTGGGTCTCCATTCGCACATCGGGTCGCAGATATTCAGGCTCGATAGTTTCAAGGCCCAGTTTGACGTGATGGCAGAACTGATCGCTCACTACGGTTTTACGGAATTGAATCTCGGCGGTGGCCTTGGAGTCGCCTATGTCGACGGAGAAGAGGCTCCTGATATTGCTACCTGGGTTGCCATGGCGCAGAAGTACGCCAAGGATGCGGGACTCCCTGACTCTTTGAGGCTAGTACTGGAGCCGGGTCGCTCCATTGTTGCAAGAGCTGCGATAACCGTGTATCGAGTGGGAACGATCAAGAGGCTTAAAGGGATTCGGACCTACGTCTCCGTCGACGGGGGAATGAGCGATAATCCGAGGCCGGTGCTCTATGAAAGTGGATATGAGGCGATCCTCCCTTCGAGAATGCAGGACGTTTCAGATGCGATCTACACCATCTCGGGCAAGCACTGCGAATCGGGGGATATCGTGGTCGCTTCGGCGCTTCTGCCGTCTGATCTTGCAGTTGGCGAGCTGTTGGCGACCCCAGTAACCGGGGCTTATGGGTACTCGATGGCTTCGAACTACAACAAGGTGGGAAGGCCACCGATTGTGTTTGCAAAAGATGGTCAGTATCGAGTTGTAGTTAGAAGGGAAACTTTGGGTGACCTCTTGCATCTCGAAGAGTAGCCTTTAGCTCCTAGGGATCTAGACAGAAAGCTTTGGTGGCCATCGAATGAGATTGGGGCTTTTGGGGTGCGGGAACGTAGGCTCCTCCTTAGTTAAGTTGATCTTTGAGAACCAGGGCTCAATAAAGGAGAAAAGCGGCGAGTCGATTGAACTAGCGGCGATCGTTATTAGGGACCCCAAGGCTTTCAGACCAAAGTGGATACCTAAAGAACTTTTGACCACCGACGCGATTGCGGTTATTGATGATCCAACAATCGATGTGATCGTCGAAGTCATGGGTGGAATACACCCCGCCAAGGAGTACGTTGAGGCCGCACTATTAGCGAAGAAGTCGGTCGTAACCGCAAATAAGGCCCTTTTAGCCGAATCCTACTTTGAACTAGAAGAGTTGGCTGATTCGGTCGGCAGGGACATATTTTTCGAAGCAGCAGTCGCTGGTGGAATCCCGTTAATTAGGTCCTTGAGGGTCTCTCTAGCGGGTGAGAAGCTCAAGCGTGTCATAGGCATTGTCAATGGAACGACGAACTTTATCCTTACCAGAATGGATGAAGAGGGCCTCTCCTACGACGTAGCTTTGGAGCTAGCTAGGCAACTCGGATACGCAGAGGCGGACCCAAGGGCGGATATTGAAGGGATCGATGCTGCGTCCAAGGCGGCGATACTGGCCTCGATAGCCTTTGGAAAGAAGGTCCGCTTCAAAGATGTCAGCCGTGAGGGTATAACCAAGGTGACGGCTTCCGACTTTGAATTCGCTAGGAGACACGGCTACACGATCAAACTGTTGGCGCTTTGCGAAAGGCTATCCGAAGATGAGGAGTTTCTAGACGTCAGGGTCTTTCCCGCTTTGGTGCCTAAGACGCACCCGTTGGCATCTGTGCGAGATGCCTTCAATGCGATATTCGTTGAGGGGGACGCGGTCGGAGAGCTCATGTTTTATGGCAGGGGAGCGGGCGGTGCCCCGACGGCCTCGGCGGTATTGGGCGACATTATGGACGCCGCACACAATCTCCGCTTTGGCAGTACCGAGAGGCGCATTGAGCGCAAAGACGTGGTTATGGCTCCAGTTGAGCGATTGTCGGGTAGCTTTCTTATCGCGGTAGACGTGAATGACGCTCCCGGGGTTCTTGCTCAGGTAGCAACGGTCTTTGGGGAGAACGGGGTTTCTATAAATTCGATGGAGCAACTGGGCTTTATGAATCAGGCTCGACTGATCTTTCTGACCCATGACTCTTTGGAGCAGGACGTAGTGAACACCCTTGCAAAGCTTGAGGAGCTCGATTGTGTTCGAAGTCTTAGGCAAGCAATGCGGGTACTTAGTGAGGAGGATTAGCTTTGTCTGCGGAGTCAACTCGGAATAACTGGCCAGGGATAATTGAGGCGTATAGAGAGTTCCTTCCAATAGCTGATGATGCAGAGGTGGTTACTCTTTACGAGGGAGCGACCCCCCTTTATCCTGCGCCATTCCTCTCAGAGATAAAGGGTGCGGAGGTCTATCTCAAGTTCGAAGGCGCCAATCCGACGGGATCTTTTAAAGATCGTGGAATGACCATGGCGATTACCAAGGCTAAAGAGGCTGGAGCGAGAGCGGTAGTTTGCGCATCTACTGGAAATACATCTGCCTCGGCGGCTGCATATGCCGCTAGGGCAAATATGACCTGTGTGGTGCTCATACCGGCTGGATATATCGCTTTAGGGAAGCTCGCTCAAGCACTGGTCTACGGGGCAAAGGTACTGCAGATCAAGGGAAATTTCGATGAGGCACTGGAGATTGTCCGAAAGCTTGGCGAATCAGGCGAAATCACCGTCGTAAACTCGATAAATCCCTATCGAATTGAGGGTCAGAAGACCGGTGCATTTGAAGTCGTCGACCAGTTGGGAGCGCCACCGGACTACCACTTCATACCGGTAGGGAACGCCGGTAATATTACGGCTTATTGGCGTGGGTACAACGAATATGAAAAGGCAGGGAGGGCGAACTCGAAGCCAAAAATGATGGGATTTCAGGCTGCCGGAGCCGCTCCAATAGTGTTGGGCCATATAGTGAACAACCCCGATACGATTGCTACAGCAATTCGCATAGGTAACCCGGCATCATGGGAAGGGGCCCTGGCCGCTGCGAAGGATTCCTTTGGGTCGATAAGAT
>JAKAPB010000263.1 GCA_021823045.1 Actinomycetes bacterium
GGTCAGATGAGTCCGATGGCCTCGAAGAACCGTATCTAGATGGTCCTGAAGGTCTCGCTCCTGATCCACCCCTCGAATACGGTCGCTCTTGGTCCCTTGGTCCCCGGTAACCCTCCGATGGACGGCCAGCAGGTCTGCCCTGACCCGAAGGCGGCCGCCGTCCGCTGGAACTGCCCCTCGCCGACGACCCCTGCCGACGATTGTTCTGATCCTGTCCTGATCCTTCTCGGTCCACTAAAATTCTCTCTCCTACGGCAATCTTTGCCCCGACAAAATTACCCGATGTAAATTCCGATTACTACGACGCTTCAAGAAGCTTTTCCCATTCGTCGAGGCTGAAATTCGGACCGAAACGGACATGCGAGCGACCCGACAGGTATTTTCACGCTTTCCCTGTCAGTGGCAACCATCCATCCTACCACTAATCGGGACAACCACGATACGATACACCGACAGCCAATGATTGTTCTTTCTCTGATTGTTCTTTCTCTGGCCCCAACTGAACTGCTGAACTCTGTTCTGATCTCGAGTAGCTGCCTCCCAGGACCATCGGAGTTCCGGGCGTCGTCTAGCGTCACTAGGTTGGCCACCGCAGACAGACTTCCCGAACCATCCGGGATCACGAGCCCGAGGTTCCTCGACCGTACCCCGCCGATTCAAGCTAATAATCTTCAGGCCAATAGACAAGCCAAATTAGCAATACACGCCATGCCCTAGATCCATAAGGCAAGATCTAGTCAGTCTCCGATCCCGGCAGCTAATATGCACAGACCTTAGGCTTGACATCTTTCCAAGGCCTAGCCGCCTCAATCTCTGCGGCAATAGCGATGATTTCGTGCTCCTTGGCAAATCCCCCGATCAACTGCACTCCAATCGGTAGTCCAGTCGTGGTCATATGTAGTGGTAGGGAAATAGCCGGCTGACCCGTCGCATTGAATTGGGGAGTAAATTGGATATAATCAAAGGTCCTCTCAACCCAATGCTTCGGTTCCGAAAGGTACCCTAGCGGGGCTGGCGGTCTCGCGAGGGTTGGGGTTAGCAGAATATCAAAGCCGTCGTCCTCCCAGAAGCTCAGCATTCTCCGGCGAAAAGCGGCTATCCAAGTGGTCGCTTCTAAGTAGCTAGCCACCGAAGTTTTAAGCCCCAAACTAGCAAGGTATTGGTTCTCAGGCTCAAATTCCCCTGGCCCTACTTCCCGCCCGAGGAGCCTTGAAAAATTTTGGAGATCGGCTGATACCCAGCACGCAGCGATGGTGGTAAATATCGGCTGAAACTCCTCCTCTTCCATAGCTTTAGGGTGGGCTTCCACTACCTCGTGTCCAAGTTCCTCTAGAAGTGCCCCAGTTGTTGCCACAGCAGCCTTACAATCCGCGTCGGGCTCTCGCCCTGGTATAGCTGGATGGTCCAAAAGTGCTACCTTCATCCGCCGCGGCTTGGTAGAGGCGGCATCGAAATAGGACGAAGGGGGAGGCCATGGTGTAAAGGGGTCGCCCGTTCGGTATCCACAAATCACGTCCAACACCGCTGCCGAATCCCTAACCGACCTCGTCAAGACGTGGTCAATAGTTGCTCCATTCCAAGCGTCCGCCATCAGTGGACCCTGAGAAACTCGACCCCGGGAAGGCTTCAGCCCAACCAACCCGCAGCAGCTCGCTGGGATCCGAATCGAACCACCCCCATCATTGCCGTGGGCGACTGCGACCATTCCCGACGAAACCGCAGCAGCTGAACCGCCGGATGACCCGCCAGGAGAATATTCAGGATTCCAAGGATTGCGAGTCGGTCCGTAACTAGTGGGCTCTGTGGTAATTGTCGACCCGAGTTCGGGACAGTTCGTCCGACCCAGAACAATAAAGCCCGCTTTTTTGAAAGCAGATACCAGATACGAATCTATCGGCGAGTGCCAGTCGACATCTCTCAGGATCTTCGTTCCACCGTAATGGGGCTCCCCCTGCATCAGTCCGCCAAGGTCTTTAAGCAACAAGGGAACACCGAAAAATGGTTTCGCTTTCTCCGCCCTACGCTCGGCCTCAATCAGCGCAGCTTCAAAACGCTGATGAATAACGGCGTTGAGAGTCGGATTAATTGCTTCGATGGCCGAAATTGAAGCATTCAGAACTTCACGAGGTGACACTTTTGCTTGTCTGATAAGCTCAGCTTGACCCAACGCATCTAAGCGCAAGATATCATTATCCATCGCTTTTCACCTCGAAATCCGATAGCCAAAATTCAGTCTTCAATGGACCGAGCAACCACGGCCAAGCCGCACCATACTTGCCTACAAGGCATCGGAGCAGATGTAAAGGACCGAGCAGACTAGCACGCTTTGCGACCTCGCTTTCTCTAAGGTTATACGATTACAAGGGAGCTACATCTGCACCGAGGCCCCACAAGCAGCTAGCGGGACTTCGCTATTCACCAGCCCGATTATCCCAGAAATGGTCGTGGGAATTTATCCTGTTCATTCCGCCGTCAGGGTGCCTCAGCTGGTCGGCGAGTGGTAAAAACCATCGCTACCGGTCTAGCCGCCTTAATCTTCGAACTTCGTCAAACGCTGCTAGCCAATGACGATGGATCTTTGGGCACTGGTCATGCACTGCAATGCAACAAATTCGATATGCGAGTGCCGATGATTGCCGAAAACTAAAGTGGGTCCGACAGAATCCGTCGGACCCACTTGGAATAGTTATCTCGACTAATTACCCCATTACCTGCAGCTCGCCTGAATTACTACTCGTCGGCAACGATCGAACCAACACGGTCGGCTAAACCTGGATTTCGCTTCGACAGCACTGAGGCGTATATGACAGCTAGGACCACCACAACCAATGCTATGTATGGATACCAGTTGTAGGGGGTCACCTGACCAGGCTTGGCTAGGTAGTACAAAGGAACAATGATAAAAAGAGCCCCCAGAACTGGAAGTACTAGGTGTCTGACGACTTTAAAATCAGCGGGCTTGTACTTCTTGTAGTAAAAAGGCAGGGCAAGGTTGGCCAAGAGGTAAACAAGCAGGACCAAAATGGTTCCCATCGTCGATGACTCAGCAAAAAAGTTGATCGGGTCCATCGTTCCTGACCCAAATATATGTGCTAGCGCCCAGCCGCCAATCAGCAGAACCGATATCCCGACAAATACTAAGATTGCGTTCATTGGCGTACGTCGCTCCTGATGAACTTTCCCTATCGCCGAAGGCAGTAATCCCTCCCTACCTGCTGAAAAAATCAATCTTGCCTGTGAGTTCGTACCAGCAACCAGTGCTCCAAGTGTTGAAGTCATTCCTGCAAGGTAAGCAAAGAAGGCCAGTATCGCGACCGTACCATTTGCTACGGTGATAAAGGGGATCGCCGCATTTCCCAACTTGGTGACGTTATAGTCAAAACCGGTCACGGTTGCGTAGGCAAAGACTATGTAGCTGACGGACATAATGGCCACGGAAGCGAAGACCGCCTTTGGCACGTTCCTCCTCGGATCGTTTGTCTCCTCGGCGAGGGCTGCTGAATTCTCCCATCCGATAAATAGATAGATGGCAAGGGGAAAGCCAGCAGCTAGACCGGACATTCCGTTGGTAATGTGGCTCGGCTCAAAAGGGGTCAACGAGAGGTGCCCTCCACTTTGGATGATTGCCACAATCGAGACGATGAAGAGTACCGCTATCTCGAAGGCAAAGAAGAATCCGGCAACCTTGGTGGAAACCGACACCCCTCTGATCATCAGCATCACCGCAAGGACGGTGAGGACGGCCGTAAGGATGCCCCAGGGAACATTCCACTTTAGATAGTGGCTAAGAAGGATCGACAAAAACCCTCCGGAGATGGCAATTACCGAGGCCATGGCCACGATATAGCCAACTCCAGCAAGGATGGCTGTCGTCACTGCACTAGTAGGTCCGAAGGACTTGCCAACGAAGGTAATGAAACCGCCCGCAGAAGGCTGCGCCTTCGAAAACTCAGACAATGTGTTCGCTAGAAATGCAATTGCAATTCCTGCGGCAACAATGGTAAGTGGGGACGCTACGCCCGCTGTTATCGCCAGGAAGCCAAATCCAAAAAAGAAGCTCATGGCAGGCCCGATGTTGGCCATCGTCGCCGCTGAGATATCTATAATTCCTAAGGAACCCGAGCGCAGTCTGTGCTGTTGGTGCGGAGGTGCCATCGATTGTGG
>JAKAPB010000264.1 GCA_021823045.1 Actinomycetes bacterium
GATCGATTCGCCACCAGCCAAGGCGGCGAAGTGGGGATTAACTACCTATGCGAAGGCTACCTTGCATCATATTCTCACGTCCTACCCTACATCGGCGAAATGGTAGAGCTGCTCAGGGACTCTAAACCTCCATCGCTCCTCATGGATCACCTCGCCGAGCGGGAAGAGGATGCTCGCCTGCCTTACAAAAAGGCACAAAGAAATGATCCCTGTCCCTGTGGCAGTGGTAAGAAGTTCAAGCAGTGCTGCATCGCAAAGCGCAAGTGAGATAGACCAAATGGCTCAGGCTTCTAAAACTACCCGCCACCAGCAAAAAAGACAACCCGAAAGACCAGTGGCGTGACTTTTTTCCGACTAATTTTAGATTCAGATCTCTTGGCTCATCTCAAATAGACGTAGCTTTTACGAAGCGGCGGGGCTCTTTGAGGGGCATCGTCAGACGAAATAACTCATTTGTGATGAACCTCCGGATTAAAAGCACCCTAGCACCATCGATGAATCTGCATCGCTGGTCCACCGCTCTCGGGTAAAGCTACTTTTGTTCCATGAAACCCAGCCGTAGAACTAGCTACAGTTGGAGCCCGACACCCAAGCACCAGTGGTCATCTCAGTCAAGCTCGACATCGAAGAGACCACCATCAGAATTGATATCCACCGCATCAATAATTTCATAGGCGTATCCCTGTTCGGAGAGAAACCTTTGACGCTTTCGTGCAAACTCTTGGTCGTTGGTATCTCTGGAAACTATCGTAAAGAAGTGGGCTTGGCGTCGATCAGCTTTAGGTCTTAGGATCCGACCAAGTCTTTGTGCCTCCTCCTGACGGGAACCAAAACCCCCCGAGACCTGGATCGCCACAGAGGCGTCAGGCAGGTCGATGGAGAAGTTGGCGACTTTAGAAACGACTAGAAGCTGGACTTCACCGTCCCGAAAGGATTGGTAGAGGCGCTCGCGAACCGCTCCGGTGGTGCTTCCAGTAATTAGTGGTGCGTCGAGCTCCTTCGCGATCTCCTCTAATTGATCGAGGTAACTCCCGATGACCAAAATTGGTTCGCCTTGGGCCTGTGCTTGGCGCACGACACTCTCGACCACCGCCAGCTTGGACCTCGCAGTCGCTCCGACACGGTAACGCTGCTCCGGCTCAGCTAGAGCATAGGACATCCGTTCTTCGTCAGTGAGTTCGACTCGAATCTCCACACAACGAGCGGGAGCGATCCACCCCTGGTCTTCTACCTCTCGCCAGGGCATGTCGAAACGCTTCGGCCCAATGAGGGTGAAGACGTCTGACTCTCGATTGTCTTCCCGAATAAGGGTGGCAGTGAGACCTAGCCGCCTACGGCTCTGGATGTCGGCTGTCATGCGAAAGACCGGCGCCGGAAGGAGGTGAACCTCGTCGTAGATTATCAACCCCCACTCTTCAGCCCCAAAGAGATCCATATGTGGAAAGACGCCTTTGCGCTTGGTCGCCAAGATCTGGTAGGTGGCGATGGTAATGGGACGGACCTCCTTGCGCTGACCGGAGTATTCTCCTATCTCGTCTTCGCCCACATAGGTTCTCTCGATTAGCTCTCGACGCCACTGGTGAGCGGAGGCGGCACTGGTGACCAGAATCAGGGTTCTAGATGCCGCCTGCGCCATAGCAGCGACTCCGACCAGCGTCTTTCCTGATCCACATGGCAGCACAACCACGCCATTGCCGACATCGGCAAACGCCTGAGCCGCTTGGACTTGATAGGGCCGCAACCGAAAGGCGTCGGTCCGCAAGACGATGTCATGGGCGGTTCCGTCCACATAGCCGGCCTCGTCCTCTGCTGGCCAGCCGAGCTTGATCAGGGCCTGCTTTAACCGACCGCGCTCTGAAGCTCGCACACCAACTGTCCACTCGTCAATACGATTCCCTAATAGCGGAATTACCGCCTTGGTTCGAAGGACCTCTTCGAATACCGCCCGGTCCGATCCGACGAGGCAGAGACCGAAGGTCTCGTCCATCGTTATTCGAAGGCGCCCGTAACGGGAGATAATCTCCTCGATTCCAAGGAGCAGTGACGGAGGAACCGGATACTTCGACCATTGAAGCAGGGCCTGCACTACACCCTCAGCGTCGATACCCGAAGCACGAGCGTTCCACAGGGCCAATGGGGTGATTCGATAGGTATGGACATGCTCAGGGGACTTTTCTAATTCTGAGAAAGGAGCAATAGCGCTTCTGGCGACCGCCGCTTCGGGGTGGTCTACCTCAAGCAGCAGTGTCATGTCCGACTGGACGATAACCGGCCCTAATGTCATCATTGACTCCCATTAATTTGGCAGAAAGTGCTCGACTTAGCCTTCGAATCCATCGGGATCCTTCCAGAGCCTTTCCAATTCTTCCAGCAATTCGTCGTCGTCTTCGTCGTCGTCGTCAAAGATCGAGTAAGCCCGACGGCCCCGAAACAATGACCCCCTAGTGGAAAGGGGTTTTTCGGCAGCAGATAAAAACTGAGTCGGATCATCCGAGCGCAGATCAAAGATGAATTGTCTGATCGATTCAAGATCGGCGGTGGTCGCATCGACGATCCGGAGGTGGGGCTCTCGGTGGGTCCGGGTCTTCTTTCTGGTCTCCTTGAGATTTATGCCTTCCCCTGACTCGGCGACCGGGAGATATCCGCTAGAGCGAAGCTCGTCCATCACATCACTTAACCCAAACGGAGAAACTACTACGTTTGGACCAAGTGCCCGAAGTCGCAGCCTAGCGAGTTTCCTGTTACGGAGGACTTCTGCTGCTAAGGCCGGATCGGCGATATTTAAGTAGCTACTCGCCTCTCCTACCCGAATTGAACCATAGCGACGGGTGATGTCTTTAATCAGGTACGCGAGGGTTTGGGGAAGACCCTTGCTACCATAGGTTTCCAGGAACTTCGATATCTCGTCTCCGTCGTAACCAGCGTCTAGTGCCCTACGAATCGAAGCCTCCGAGAAACGATAGAGAGAGACGGCCCCCGTCGACTCCAGATCGGCAATCTGTTCTAAAAACCCACGAATATCAGCGGCTAAGCTTCCATCGACGACCGCCGTCAGGTCACTGCCCAACAAGAAAGAGCTCGTGGGTTTTGGTAGGAACGAGGAGATCCGCTCTATCGCCTGCGTCATGTCTTGCGACATAGCCAAATAGCCAAAACTGCTAAGTGCACCTTCGGCAACTACCCCCAACAACCTAGCGGCATTGAAGAGTGGCACTGATGGGCTGAGGAATGCTTCTCCGCCGAGCCTCCGTACTAGCGGGACCCGCCAGTCGAGATAGGAATCCAGCGACCCAATGTCTATCGCCCTGTGTGGACCAACCTCGACGAGCCGTTCCAGACATGCGTTAAAGACATAGTCTAGGGTCTCGCTGTAGCTGAGCTCAAAGAGTGGGGGAATTGCCTTGCCGGCAGCGTCAGTCATGCCCACCAATCCGATACCTGGACCAGATGCGAGCCAGGTTCCAACGATTGCGGCCCACCGCTGCGAAGTCGAAGAACTCTCCCACGAATCGTAAAAGGTCGTCGGGCAAAAAAAGTTGTCACCCGTTCTCCCCACAAGCCCGGCAAACCAAGCTACCCCGAGAAGGCGTGACGTATCGCCCTCGGTGCGACCTATGCGCTTCGCCAACCTCCGAAGATCCTTTATTCTAATTCCGCCAGACTTGAGCGGCTCGAGTCGATCGGCTTCGATCGCCCGAAGAAGCAGCGCAAGATCGCTGACCAGCGCTTCCGCGACAGAAGCCGCTGAAGAATCGATCTTCGTAGACTCGACTGGGGCGTAAACGACGGCTGGCGGCTCTATTACGCCTTGAATATATGGCCGTCCGCCGCGGAAAGCGAGACCGATCTCCATCGGCAATACGTAAAGATCTGAATACTTGATATTGGGCCCAATGACCCCATAGCTCGCGAGGTATCGTGTAGCCGAGTTGCGATCGTCACTAAAGTAGCGACTAAAGTCCCTCACCGATGGATCCCCATCCGCCACGAGTACTTCGAGTAGGTCCATCGTGCCTTTTGGACCGTTCTCCACAATCTTTAGAACCGCCGATAAGCTAGAAAGGCACGACTTGATCGTTGAAATCATCTCCGGCTTCGTGCCCGAGGTGACCGTAAAGCCGGCCGATTTGAGCTTCTCAAGGATTCCCTTAAAGA
>JAKAPB010000265.1 GCA_021823045.1 Actinomycetes bacterium
AGGAGGCGCTCGAAGCGGGAGCCGGCTGCGTACTGTTGGATAATATGACGACTTCGGACATAGCGGACGCCGTCAGGGTTGTGGCCGGGCGGATTCCGACCGAGGCTAGCGGAAACATGACGTTAGCAAGGATTCGGGAGGTCGCCCTTTGCGGTGTAGATCTAATTTCCGTAGGCGCTTTGACCCACTCGGCGATTGCGGTCGATATCTCCCTAGACTTTAGTGTAGGTAAGTCTGGAGAGATCAAATAAGACCACCGTCGCTTAGGGTGAGAGACCTAAGAGTAGTAGATCTAATCCAGGGCTGAAGCGTCTCGTGAAGGACGGGTATTTTAATGACAATTACATCGGTTGATCTGATAGAACAGATTCAAGAGGTGAAGAGGCAGAGGAACGCAGTTATTCTCGCCCATTCGTATCAGAGGCCCGAGGTCCAAGACGTAGCGGATTTTGTCGGGGATTCTCTCGGCCTTTCCCGTCTCGCTGCATCGACCCCAGCCGACGTGATCGTATTTGCGGGTGTCTATTTCATGGCCGAGACTGCGGCGATTCTGAACCCTTCCAAGACCGTGCTAATTCCAGATCCAGACGCCGGGTGCTCCCTTTCTGATACGATTTCGGCAAAAGATGTGGAGCTTTGGCGTGACGAAAATCCAGGTGGCCAGGTGGTCGCTTACGTTAATACCTCCGCAGAGGTAAAGGCTCTATCCGATGTATGTGTGACGAGTGCAAACGCAGTGGAAGTAGTTGCTCAGCTAGATACCAGCCGCCCGATATTCTTCTTGCCGGACATGTTCTTAGGAGCCCACGTCGAACGGCAAACCGGAATCAAGATGCACATTTGGATGGGCGAGTGCCATGTCCATGCGGGGATTGGAACCAAGGAGATCGAAGAGACGCTCGTCGCCCATCCGAATGCCGAATTTATGATTCATCCTGAATGTAGCTGTGGTAGTGCTTGTCTGTACCTCAAGCCCGATGCCAAGATGCTCTCTACCGAAGGTATGGTCCGCTACGCCCAAGGGTCAAAAAGAAATGAGTTTGTCATTGCTACCGAGGTAGGTATCGTACACCGCCTCAACACCATGGCACCCGGCAAGAAGTTCCTCCCGGTCAAAGAGGACGCTATTTGTGAGTACATGAAGATGATCACCCTGGAAAAGGTTTATGACTCACTTGTCGAGGATAGATACGTTGTGAAAGTCGATCCGGAGATCGCAAGGAAGGCTAAAAAGGCCATAGACGCGATGATCAAGGTGGGTTAGTTATGTCTCTCCACGAGGCATACGAGGCTGACCTGGTGGTCATTGGAAGCGGAGTCGCCGGTTCCTACGGCGCTCTCGCCGCTGCTGAGCTAGGCGCAAAAGTGGTCATGGTTACCAAGAGGGGTCTCTTGTCGGGCGCAACGCCGTGGGCGCAGGGGGGTATCGCCTTTCCCGTCGGACAAGAGGATATTGCACAGCACGTAGCCGATACCGTCAAGGCGGGGCGGGGGTTGAGTGACCCCGAGGTCACGAGGGAGATACTCCAAGAGAGCCTAGATCACCTTAGGTCGTTGATTGATAAAGGTATGAGATTTGACCCTGGGCTAGCTCGTGAGGGCGGACATTGCAGAGCAAGGGTGATGCACGCTGGTGGTGATAGAAGCGGACTTTTCCTACTCAACTTTTTGCACCAACACCTCCCATCTCGGATCAAGATCTTAGAAAATCGCTTCGTATTCCAGCTTGCAATGGGGGGCAATGGCGTTTCTGGTGCCTATTTCTTGGACGACTCGAAGAGGGTTGGGGTGGTCAAGGCCAGTGCCACTCTCCTCGCCACCGGTGGCTCCGGCCAGCTTTTTGGAGTGACTACTAATCCCGGCGAGGCCACAGGGGACGGGGTAGCGCTAGCCTTTAGGGCCGGATGCGTTGTGCGAGATATCGAGCTTATCCAGTTTCACCCCACGGCGTTACTTGATGGAACTCTCGTATCCGAAGCTTGCCGGGGGGAAGGTGCCAAGCTGATCAACGCCACCGGAGAATACTTTATGGGCGGCTACTACCCTGAGGCGGAGTTGGCCCCGAGGGACGTCGTGGCGAGGGCGGTGGATGCGGAGATCAAAAGGACCGGAGGGGTTTTCATAGATCTTTCGTCAATCGCCAAATTTGAAGAGAAGTTTCCTACGGTTTTTGCTTCGATAAAGGCACTGGGTTTGGATTGGCGATCGGAAGTCGTCCCGATCGCGCCGGCAGCTCACTACCAGATGGGTGGTATTCGAACCGATTCTGAGGGCCGAACGGGAGTCCCGCGACTCTACGCAGCGGGAGAGGTCGGAAGTACGGGCGTACATGGCGCAAACCGTTTGGCGTCCAACTCTCTTTTAGAGGGGCTAGTAATGGGGGCGCGTTCGGCCGCCTGCGCTGCAAAGGAGCTCGAGCCGGCCTACCGCTTAGGGATAGTTGAGCCGATCGAGCCGAGCGGGATGACCCGTGCGAGACGGGTGGAAATTCAGAAGATAATGTCGGAAAGTGCGAGCGTAGTGCGAAGCGGACCCGATCTTGAGTCGGGCCTCGACCGGGTCAGCGCAATCGGACATGAGCCATCGCTAGACCCATTTGAAATTGAAAATTCGAACCTAGCGCTAGTTGCGTCGTGCGTATTAAGGGGTGCTCTTACAAGGGAGGAATCTCGTGGATCGCACTTCAGAAGCGACTTTCCTAATGCCTCGAAGGCTAACTTTCACGTTGAGCAGTCTTTGGATGGACTCAAAACGGTCACCAGCCGACCTCAAGAGTAGGATCGGTCTCGAAGCTGGACAAATGGCATCAGTTTCATGAGCAAACAAGAGAATAATAGATGAGGATTGACTAGATGGTCCCAGTCGACATCGAGACTATGGCCAAAGGCTTCCCGGGCGAGTGGGCGATAGCTTACGGCAGCATCGGCGAAGGCGGTATAACTCGACTAAAAGAGTTGGGATCAAAGGGGCGTTTCCCGCTAGCTTCTGTCAGCAAACTCTTCAGCGCTCTCGCAGCGCACGTAGCGATAGAAGAGGGAACCCTAGATGCCGAGGAGCCGGTTTTGCCAAATTCTGCATCGGTCTATGACCTGCTGTCTCATGCCTCTGGACTTCCATTTGCTTTTCCCAGACCTGGAGATTTCACTTTTGGGGGGATAACCTCGGAGTCGCAGCCAGCCAGCCGCAGGATCTATTCGAACGTGGGCTATGAACTGTTGGCCGACCTGATCGGACGACACAGCGAAATGAGTTTTCGAGACTATCTCTTCCAAGCCGTGGCTGAGCCCTTAGGTGCCGGTGGATTAGAACTTGATCTTGAGTTATACGGCGCCTCCGGACCAACTGGGGCCGCCGCCGGGATAGTCGCTTCTATATCGGACCTCGTGGCATTGGTGAATGGATTTGTCTTGCCGGGGATTCTCTCCTCGGATACCCTAAGCTTCATCCGCGACCCATACCATCCAGGGTTGGACGGTATGGTGCCGGGTTTTGGGTTCATGAGGCCGTGTCCCTGGGGGCTAGGACCGGAGGTCAAGGGGGAAAAGACTCCACACTGGACGGGTCGGCGCAATTCGAAGGGAACCTTCGGACATTTTGGTCAGTCCGGAGCATCTTTTTGGATCGACCTAGAAAACCGCTGCTTTTTGGCGACTCTAAGCTCGGTCGCATTCGGTGGATGGGCGAAGGACCTCTGGCCATTGCTTTCAGACGCCGTCGTCATAGAGACCAATGCCTAAATGCTAAGTCCAAACTCGCAGATTAGCTTGGTTGCGAACTGTTAATAGCTGGCCCACGGGACCGCCAGCATTAGTGGTGGTCCGTCTACTAGTGACCTTCCTTCCGCCCCTAGCTGCTCAAGGGCCGATCGGTGTCTGTTGCGACCCACCTCCAACGCCTCATCATGGACCAAGCATCCATCGACATAGATGTCGACCTGCAACGGCCGAAAGCGTCGGTCGTCTCCGAGCCCTTTAGGGTCAGCGGAGCTCAGAAAGACCTCGGCAGCTGCCAATCCGTCCTCGTCGACCATTCGATATGGGATCTTGGCTCCGCCTTGGGTCTCCTTATCCCTAGACAGCTTTGATACCGGCCTTGTTCTGCCGTCCTCGGTGATCTCTACGAGTTTGTAGACAAAGTTGGCGGTCGGTGAAA
>JAKAPB010000266.1 GCA_021823045.1 Actinomycetes bacterium
CGAAAATATGCAAATAACGGAAATATGGTCCTTGCATGCCCGTGGCGTCCGAACTAGGTCCATCGGGTGATTTTAGGTCGAAGGTGGGACGCCCAAGTGACCTGCGAGCCTTCCCCGGGGCCGGGGTCGGGGTCGGGCTTGGTGCTGTAGGCAAAACTAATAGGCGCCATTGATTCGAATCGGTAAATTAAGGGCCACCTGCGTGGTAGTTTTTCAGTCAATGAACTATTACGCCGACCAATTTGCCCTGAGTTCTGCCGTCGGCATAAGCGATATTGCAGCCGCCATCGAACTGGCATCGAGACGGACCACCTTTTTTGAGAACCTAGGCGATACAAACCTGGAGCTTTGGGACACCGCCGATTGGAAATTTCACTCAAGGAGCCTCAGAGTCGAAATTCTAAGGTCGCCGCGAGCCGAGCTGATCCTTGCCCCAAGCGACGGATATGGGCAGGTCGGCAACTTAAAGGATCCCACACCGTCGGGGCACGAGCATCATGAAAACATTGAGCCGCCCGGATTAGCCCAGCGAATTAAGGGCATAACGGGCGACCGGGCCCTTGTTAAGTTTGCTGAGTTCCGTGCCAATGTTGGGAGGATTTGGATAGTCGATGACTTCGAAAAGCGGTTGGGCCTATTTGAGATTAGGTCGCCCTTGGAAGCAGGCTTACGATGGATAATCCCCCGAGCTCGTACCGGATACCAGCTAGAGTTCAACGCAATTTCCGACAGCTTGCGCCGTATCTTCGAGCCGTGGATATCAATACCCACAGACCTAGATATGTGGCGCTTTGCACTTTTGTCGACCGGAAGAAGTCCATTCGACTACACTTCGTCGTTTAGCGTCAAACTTTCCCCTGATACTCCGGCCGTGACGGCTATCGGGTCACTGCTGATTTACCTCCACTCGGCTGCTTCGAAGAACCTGGAAGGAATGATTAATGATCTGGATCAAGAGTTCACCCACGACTTTCGAGTATCTATAAGGCGCGCAAGATCTATAATTGCCGCATCCTCGCCAATACTAGGCAATCAGCCAGCAAAGGAATTGCGAAATAGTCTCGGAGAACTGGCTGGTTTAGCAGGTCAAGTGAGAGACCTGGACGTCGCATTGGATAGTGTCGCAACCATTGCGGAACTCAACAACGAGTCCACCATCGCCGCACTTAAACTCCTCCGAGCGGAAGCCAGGGATGAGCTTTTTCGGCTTTACTCCCAGGGATACGTAGCCGACACTCTCCGACGATGGCACCAATTTGCGATAGAAGCGTATCTGACACGAAATAGTAGGGCTACTTCGATTTCCGAAGTAGCCAAGTCCCAGCTGCTCGAAGCTCGCTCTGCTATGCTCCGAGTTTCCAATAGGAAAAAAGTAGAGTCCGACCACGAAGCCTTGCATGATCTTCGAAAAAAAGCCAAAGCCCTACGGTATCTCCTCGAAGGTTATTCGAGTCTGCTTGACCCAACCAAAGCAGAAATCGCTGTAAGCGACTTAAAGGTCCTGCAGGACTATTTGGGAAAGCTGCAGGATAGGGCTACATTACTAGCCCTTCTTCGTAGGCTTAATGTCGAGGACATAGATCCGGAGCTCTTCGAGATTCCACCCGGGGTTGGAAAGGCGTTGGCGAGTTTCAAGTCCAAAGAGGCTGAACGACACTACAAGGAATTGTTAGACACAGTCAGAAAGCGTTCCCACTAATAGATCGTCCCCACTAATAGATGTTTAGGAGAAGAGAGTGAAGGTACTGGCCTGTTACTCACTAAAAGGGGGAGTCGGCAAGACAACCACTTCCGTTTGCTTGGCCCATATTGCGGCGACTCTTGGATTTAGAACTTTACTGTTTGACTTGGACACCCAAGGGTCAGCTACCTGGCTTTTAAGGACTGAGCGTGCAAAGGGTAACGGTCTGACAAAAACGGCCAAGGGCGTTTCAAAGGGCGAGAAGGTGGCCCGATCCCAGATCGTAGGTTCGGACTATGACAACCTCGACCTACTCCCATACGGAGTTGAAACCATAGATTTGGACTTGCAGCTTTCGAACATGAAACGTCCAGCCCAAGGTGCCTCAAGAATACTGGGAATTGCGGCCGGAGATTACGATCTGGTGATCGTTGACCTTCCTCCTTCCGCTGGCCATTTAGCTCAATCAGTCTTGAAGGAGTCAGATCGAGTGATCTTCGTTATGACCCCTTCGATGCTTTCCATACATGCCCTGGTGGAAGCGAAGGATCGAATTCCGACCGTCGCAAAACAGAAGACCTCTGTGCTTTTTACAATGTTTCAAGAGCAGAGAAAGACCGACTTGGCTGCGGTCGACTTGGTAGAGTCCGAAGGCAATCACGTATTTTCGACCCGAATAGTAAAGTCAACCCTCTTCGATCGCATGCAGGAAAAAAGAGCGCCAATAGCACTGAGCGCTCCCCATTCGAAGGCCTCGAGGGATTACCATGCGTTATTTGAAGAAGTCTCCGGGATGCTCAATCTAGACAATTTACGGTAATAACCGGCGGAGAATGACAGTCCAACACCCGCCATCGCAGCGACTCCCGATATAACAAAATCCATGGTGAAGCTACCCATAACGGAGGCCAGTGATCCTCCAAGTTGAGTTGCCAGGGCTTGCGCCACTCCAAAGCTGAGAGTCACTAGGCCGAAAACCGCCGAAAACGACCGTGCGGGAACGTCGTCGCCAATGAAGGAAGCGACGGAGTTTGCCACTCCGGACATTGGCACTCCAAAAAGTAATGCCGCGACCATAGCTTCAACCGACCCCCCTATCAGAACCAACAGAGAACTCAATACCATGAAAAGGAAGCCACCAGCCATTATCAGGGTCCGTCCGAAAAGGTCTGAAAGTCGACCTGAAACTATTCCACCAAAGATAGACACAACGCCAATAATGCCGAAGTCAATCGATGCAGCAGAGGAAGAAATGTGGGAACCGTGTTCTATCTCCGCCACAAAAAAGGTAAAGAAAAGGGCATATGAGAGTCCGTAGGCGGTGTAGGCAAGGGTCACCGATTTCCAACCTGGGACCCGCATCAGGTCTTTTGCACTGCCACGCTGAAAATCGGGCTTCCCGGTCTCTTTTGGCAAAAATGCAATTATTAAGACAAGTACCAAAAGGCCAAACCCAGCCTGAATCGCCCACTGGAGGCGCCAAGCTAGCTGGCCGCCGAAGACGTGAAGCACCCTTGCCAACTCCGCCGAGATCGAAATGAGAACTCCTATCCCGGCCCCAGCGAGCCCCATTGCTAGGCCAGAGAATCGCACCTCCACCGAACGGGCGGCAATTCCTGGAGTTGGTACCCAAATGAACGATCCACCTAATCCACAAATTGCCATAGAAAGCATAGTTAAGTACACACTGCGAGACAAAAAGTTCATTGTCATCCCAGAAGTGGAGAGAAATAGCCCCCACACAACCAGTGACTTCGACTTCACCCTCGTCGCCAGAAAGGACACCAGAGCAGTCCCTAGCAGGTATGCCCCAACATTTGCCAGACCCACGCTCCCAGCGAGCGAGTAGGAATGCAAGTAGGTTCTGGTCATTTCGGGCAGCATCACGGCATATGAAAATCTTCCGAACCCCTGCGCTACGCCAGCGGCCACGGCGACGAGGGTAATAACATACCTTGCCCTTAGTCGAGTAGAGATCGGCCAATGCCGCCCTTCAACTTGGTCAAGGGTCAAATGAGTCGCACCTCCAATGGGTTCCCGAGCCAGTCTAGAGTCAGCTCAATCCTTACCAAAAACGATAGATTGGCTAGAACAAACGCAACCCGCTTCCTTTGCTTCCCAAAAACCAGTATTCCTGGTATTTCGATATCGAAGATCGATTGTTTGAATTCGGAGACCAGAACCGCACTTCGAGTCGTTCAGAACTCGGCAACAGCGAGTGCTGGATTCAAAATCAAAATGCAACGACTGGCAGCCGATTGAAGAGCCGATTTGCCAGGTTCCCAAGGAGAAAGAATGATCGCTGAAGGTGGACTTATGCTGCTTTTGATGACTTTAGATCACCGTCTGCTAACGAGTTAACATCTCCCCGGACAAAGAGTAGCCCCAAAGTCCTTCTAGCATGAAAGAGTGAGGGAAGGGCCGAGATTCAGCAACACCAAAGATCAGCTTTCGGAGTACT
>JAKAPB010000267.1:0-2075 GCA_021823045.1 Actinomycetes bacterium
ACCCCATGGGCTTGGAAGGTATGTTGCATTTCCTGGCATCGGTGCTTTCGTTTGAGCCAACGGCCCTGGCAAAGGGCGGCACACAATCGATCACAAATGCGCTGGTCTCCGCTGGCAAGAAGATGGGCGTTGAATTTCATACTGGTCGTGAGGTCGATCAGGTAATTGTTGAGTCAGGGCGTGCTATTGGGGTCACGCTTAGTGATGGTACAAGGATACAGGCCGATCTGGTGGTTTCGGACCTAGGCATACCGCAGACATATTTGCGGCTCCTCCGGAGCGAGACGATGTCGGACAAAATTTTGCACAGAATCAAGAATATCCACTACGACCGCGGCCAGATTATTTGGGGTAATATAGCGGTGCACGAGCTACCTAAGTATGAGGCCGAAGGTCTGAACCCTGGAATAGGGATCCAACCGCGGCTCTATACCGGTGCAGCTGATCCGGACTATATGGCGTCGAAGTACCAGCATGACATATTTTTACTTGGATTTCCACAGCAGATGTACGTGCTAACATCGCCTGACAGCCTTTGGGATCCGACACGAGCGCCAGCTGACAAACACACTTTACTGATTGAAGAATTCACCGCTCCGGCGCGTATGTTTTCACCGTCAGAGTGGAACCGGATAAAGGAGGAGTTCACGAATCAGTGGCTCGATAGATGGCGCACATTTGCTCCCAACATGACAAGGGATAATATCATTGGAGTCCGGCTCTACACTCCCTACGATGTCGAGGCAAGTCACCCGGATATGATTGAGGGCGGATGGACAGAGGGATCAATGGTTGCTTCGCAACTTGGACGATTCCGTCCGTTCCCTGAGGTAGCCAGCTATCATACCCCAGTTGAGAATCTCTACATTTGCTCCTCCAACCTCCACTCTGCGGCTGGCCTAGGCCAAGGTAGTAGCTACAACGCTTACAGAGCGATTGCTGAGGATAGAGGTCTCGATCGTGTTTGGGAACATTCGTAGGCGTGACGCGTTGAAGGGAGAGAAATGCGAGCCGTAGTCTGCCTCAAACAGGTGATAGACCCGCTCATACCGGTGAGTTCTTATGAAATCGATTCGGGTGGTCTAAGCGTACACGTCAATGGAGGTGGGCCTCCAGTCATTAATGGTTTTGATGAACAAGCCTTAGAAGCGGCACTTCGACTTCGAGATCAGTTGGGCGACTTGGAAATCATTGCAGTTTCCGTTGGCGCGCATTTTGACTTGGAGATTATGAAGCGTGCGCTCGCTGTTGCCGCCGACCAATTGATACTGGTAGAGGATAAGTCAACTACCTGGGATCCCTACAGGACTGCAGCGACCCTAAAGGCAGTTGTGCACAGACTGGGTGGAGCCGATATAGTGCTCTGCGGCAGGCAATCCTCTGACTGGAGTAGCGGACTCGTACCATTCATTCTTGCTGAAGAGTTAGAGATGGGTTGCGTCACCCTAGCTCGGAAGTTAGAAGTCCATGATTCACGCTTGGTGGTCGATCGAGTAGTCGATGGAGGGCAGCAGGTGATGCTCGCCGAGATGCCTGCGGTTGTGACCGTGACAAGCGAACTCGGAGAGCTTCGATATCCTACCCCAAGAGAGCGATTGGCCGCTGCACGGCGACAACCAGAAAGGATCAAGAGGGGCGAATTGGTAAGCGAAGAGTTGGTGAGTCCGGAATTTAACCTGACCGATCTGGCTATCCCAGTCCTTGAAACTGACTGTCAGTTCATTGACGCTAGCGACCCTAGATCGGCTGGAGCAGAGTTAGCACACATTCTAGGTGAATTTGTTGTTTCTTCAGAGAGTGGGGGTTCCTGACCATGCCCGGAATCTGGATTTTCGTTGAGTTGAGTGAGGGTTCCGTCAGATCAGAGACGTGGGAACTCATGTCAGTGGCGAGTGAAGTTGCCGATGGACAACAGGACGGTATAAGACTGCTGACCTTCGGCAGCCAGCTTAACCTAGCGCTAGGAGAGCTGTCGAATAGTAGCGCAGACGAGATCTATGCCTTTCAGGATGATCGTTTTGATGAGCCCTGGCCCGAAGCATATTTTCAGGCCATTGTCGATTTGATTGGTGATG
>JAKAPB010000267.1:2085-4123 GCA_021823045.1 Actinomycetes bacterium
TGCACTCGGAGACGAACTAGCTGCGCGTGTTTCTATCCGCCTCAAGTGCGCACTCGTGCAGGGAGTGGTCGACGTCAAAGTCGATCAAGATGGCCTTGTGGCACATAAATATGTGTATGGCGGCGGTGTTCTGGCGAAGGCTACGGTGCCTAAGGGGCCTTGGGTAATAGTTCCACAGCCTCGGGCGTTTCCATCCGAGCGATTGGCTTCATCCACGACAGCAAAGATTGTTTGGAAGGAGTCTGCGCAAAGCGAGGGATTTAGGACCGCGCGTGGCGTTCTGACTAGGCAAAGCAAGTCGCTGCAGGACATCGAGGGAGCAAAGGTCATAGTTGCAGGCGGAAGGGGCCTAGGCGGACCTGATGGGTTCGGCTTGCTCGGTGAGGTGGCTGAGCTACTCAATGGCGTTGTGGCTGCTTCTCGGCCTGTGTGCGATTCTGGATGGGTCGATCGAGGTCTTCAGGTGGGTTTAACGGGTAAGACCGTAGCCCCCGACTTGTATATGGCGGTAGGAATTTCTGGAGCGATCCAGCACCTCATGGGATGCTCGGGATCAAAAATGATTGTCGCTGTAAACAATGATCCAGGTGCTCCGATATTCCGGATTGCTCATTACGGCATCGTAGGTGATTGGGCCGAGGTTATGTCGGGATTACGCGATGCTCTGGCTTCGGCTGCGATTGAATAGTTGCTTGTGATGATGGCTGGTTATTCCCCGCTTTCACCAGATAACAATGGGATGTGCCCGACACCGTATTGACTTGGCGGTACCGGAGTTAATAGTGGCTCAGTACATGAGTCCTCAACCAAAAATATTGGTTTATTTGGTCTAGCGTGCCAGCGTTTCATCCAGTTTTGATAGGGGTCGAGCCGTGCGGGTGGCATCGGCTGAGGATGCCTGTGTGAATAGGTAGCCAGTTGCGCAACTTGAGAAGTCGAGTTGAAATGAACCGAGGACAGCAATGGTGATGAAAAGTGGAGGAGTCCAAATAGGGTCGGTTTTGTTTCCGGAGCGGGCAGTCTTCATCGACGGCGGATGGTCGACTATACGGTCGGCGGAGGTTATTCCGGTATCGAATCCGGCCACTGAAGAATTGATTTCAGAAGTGATTGAAACCCCTCCCGAGTACTTGGAGTCGGCCTTCAAGTCGGCTCGACGAGCACTAAAGACCTGGTCTGTAACGCCCCCGGAAGTCCGTGCCAGCTACTTGGAGGCCTTAGCGACGGTCATGCTTCGCTCCAGAGAGGAGTTGGCCCGGCTGGCCAGCTCAGAAATCGGAATGCCTATTTCTGACGCACGTTCTACCCAGGTCGACCTGCCAATTCAAGTCCTGAAGTCATTTGCTGAACTAGCCAGGTCGCACGCCTGGGAATTTGAAGATCAGTCAGGTAGTACGATAGTCCATGAAGCGGCTGGTGTCGTACTCGCCATAACTCCTTGGAACTTTCCGGTGCATCAGATAGTTGCAAAGGTAGCCCCAGCACTGGCGGCGGGTTGCACTGTTGTACTTAAGCCGGCGGAACTCACTCCTCTAAACGCTCTGGCGATTGCCAGCATGTGCGCCGAGATCGGGCTCCCACCGGGTGTGCTAAATGTCGTAACTGGAACGGGTTTGAGAGCTGGCAGATCGTTGGTGGCTCTAGCCGACTACGACGTGGTATCGTTTACTGGTTCACTCGCCGTAGGCCGTCAGATTGGGGCGGCAGCTGGCGGGGCAATCGTAAGGATGACCTTGGAACTCGGGGGCAAGTCCCCGGCCCTAGTGCTCGCTGACGCCGATCTGGAGAGCGCAGTAAGAACAACCGTGAAGAATTGCTTCGTAAATGCCGGTCAGAAGTGCAATGCTCCGACTCGACTTCTGGTTCCCGAAGGTTCGCTTTGCGATGCGGTGAATATAGCTAAAGTCGTTGCTGACAAGTATGTTTTAGGCGACCCACTGCTTGAATCCACGACGATGGGACCACTTGTTTCTGCAAATCAGCGACGAAAGGTCAATGAGTATATAGCTAATGCGACAAGCTCGGGAGCAGATGTTGC
>JAKAPB010000268.1 GCA_021823045.1 Actinomycetes bacterium
TATTTGGCGGATAGTTCAACTGGCAGAACGCCTGACTTTGGATCAGGAGGTTGGAGGTTCGAGCCCTCCTCCGCCAGCTTTAGCGTTCGGCTAACGTAACCTCCGAAATTGGCCAAGATTAAATGGCAAGCAACCTTCGAAACCTGAGCGCTAGCTCAAATAGGCTTCATCCGCCATAGGGGCCTCCCCGAGGGCTGTAGTGGCTGTGGTTTTTTCTTTTCCAGTATTCCTCATGATCGTCGCCCAAAGGACAAAATTACAGGGGTAAAGGAGGTATCCAAAACGGGTAGCGGGGGCTAAAACGGTGGCCAAGGTAAGAATGAATGCTGCAAATCCAATAGTCGCGCCTAGGCCCCTCGGTCGCCACTTTCGATAAACCAATACCGCAAGTAGTGCTCCTACAAGGACGAGAATTGATACTACTTCTATGCGATAACCCGGGAACATGCTAAAGATTGCCTGGCCTAAAAGCGGACTCTGGGCTGGAGACTTGACCTTGGTTAGACCCAAAGGGAAGAGGAGTTCATTGACGATAAAAGCCTGGGGATTGACGGCAGCTGCAATCGAAATCACCGGGATGAAGATGCTCGCAATGCTTATCAAATAGGGCTGCCAGGCCTGATTGTCCTCGTTGTCCCTCTGGACAAAGAGGAGAAAAAGCGCCAGTGGCCAAGCCGTCAGCTTCATGATTACCGCTGCGCCGGCTGCAAGCCCAGCAGCCATGGGCCTGCGCTTTCGGGACAGTATCACGGCAAGTAGGAGCAGGGCGATCACCGGTAGGTCGTCTCCCCCGGTCACAAGGGGCAGGGCTCCGGCAGGAAGGACAAGTGCAAATTGAAATATTCGCCACCTGTCCTCAGAGCTAAGTCCCGAGATTGCCAAGGCGATGAGAACTACGAGAACTGTGAAGATGGTCATTGCGACCCTGGCGTCTCTAAATGGAGATGGAATAGGGAGTGAGTTCGATATTCCGAAGATAGCCATTCCGGGAAGGTAAGGAACAAAGGCGTTTGCGTCGAGGCGCGAAGAGTAGTTGGTAGCGCTTACTCCCACGGTGGATGGATTGGAAAGATAGCAGTCTTGATTCGTTGCTACCCTGTCTCCACATCGTTCAATTACGACGACCTCCGCCTGGGCGTGAACCCCTGGTGTAGCCAAGGTGCGCTGGGCGATTGAAACTGATAGCGGTGCAACGAGGCTGGTGAAAAAGAGACCTACTACGATCCAGCGTCTCCAGAGGATCGTCCGCTTCGAATCGGGGTCAATCTGATGAAGGCGAAAAGTACCAGCGGCGGCTAAGAGGTATGGAAAAAAAGCTAGCAGACCCCACTGCTTGTAGTCTCCACCTGCGGCGACAAAGATGTTCACGAAAGCCAATACGAAGGAGCCGAAGTAGACAATGGTGTCTAGAAGTAATGCGCTTGGAGCGGTCAAAATACGTCTCGCTCCCAAGCGAAAGAGCTGCTGTTTTCGAACCACGCAAGCAGCCTATTAGCTACATCGTTCTAATAACTGATTTAAAATGACCAATTAACAGGTAAGTTTCAGTAATAATTCTTCAAAAGCCATCAGATTGATGGTCTCTGGCGCAATCCAATCGAAGTAGAGTGCCTTTTGTAGCACAAGGATTCGTTTTTTGTATGCCGATCATGCGCAGGAACAAACAGTCGGCAAAGTCAAACAGTCGGCAAAGTCAAACAGTCGGCGAAGTCAAACAGTCGGCGAAGTCAAACAGTCGGCGAAGTCAAACAGTCGGCGAAGTCGCGATTAGCTTGTTCCACCCTCTAGCTCACGGGCCTGGCGTTGCGCAACAACGAGCACTTCACTTAGATCCATGTCCGCGTGCGCTGCGATCCAGCATGTCACGGGTGCAGCCGTGCGATCCGACGCATGTGCCGCTACCGCCGCCAAAGACAGTAGCTGATCTACCTCGTCGTCGCTGGGAGATGCCACGTTCAATGCGAGGGCTATCTTGTCGATCCATTGCCTTGTCGTTATTTCCATTGGCCCACTTTATCTGAGAAATAATGCCCATATCATCTTTAGCCCGACTGAGCTTGGATATTCACCACCTCAAAGTTAGCGCTGGTGAGAACCGCTAGGAAGGATACACCGCAGGAGTCGATGGCACCTTCCCGGCTCAATCGGGCCCTAAAAGGTCGAGGATCGGTCCGCTGTGTAGTCCACGCTAAGGAGAGGCTGTGTAGTTCACGCAAAGGGGAGTGAGCCTTTCAAGGAGCCCGCGCAGTGGCTTTTTTCGAGACACTTTGCTCCAGTCGTCGCAGTCTTTTACGCCTCAGCAAGCGAATATTTTCCCGAGCAAGGCATGACTACTGCGATAGTTGAAATGAAAGTGCTTCGTCAAGATCGACTTTAGGCGGCTTCGAAAACTGAAGCCCCGCTTTGTGCGACAGGCATGCTGGTCGGTGGGAATATCAAATGGGTATAGAGTTGAAGTGACACGCGGGAGCTTTTGCTGAGAGGGTGCGACACTGCACCGACCGCCCAACCTGATCCGGGTAATTCCGGCGGAGGGAGATGACATAGATGCAGGTGCGTCGCTTTAAGGTCTACAAAAAGAGTCCTGATGGACGACTAAGCGTCCCATTCAAAAGGGTCGTTCTTGACGAAGTCGATGCCCAAGGAGATCAGGTCCACCTGGACCTCTACGACACCACCGGAGAGTTTGATAGAGACCATTCCGGACTGGTGCGTCTCCGTGAAGCTTGGATCGACTCTAGAGGCGATACTGAATCAATTGCGGTTCAGTCGAACGGCGTCGAATCGAACCAACCCCTACGGAGGGCGAAGAGCGGAGCTAGGCCTACTCAATATCAATACGCGATATCGGGGATCGTCACCGACGAAATGCGTTTCGTTGGCATCAGGGAGGGGGTAGACCCCGAGGTAGTGATGGATGAGGTCGCTTCGGGTCGAGCAATTATCCCCGCCAACATTAACCACCCAGAAACCGAACCGATGATTATCGGCAAGAAGTTTCTGGTGAAGGTAAATGCGAATATCGGCAACTCCTCGGTGTCTCAGGACATAGCGACCGAAGTGGCAAAGATGAGGATGGCAGTGGACTTCGGAGCCGACACGGTAATGGATCTATCGACTGGACGGTCGATCAAAGAGACGAGGTCGGCAATTTTGCGCAACTCGCCGGTCCCCGTCGGGACGGTGCCGATTTACGAGGCTCTACACCGGGTTGGTGGCGATCCCACAAAGTTGAGCTGGGAAGTCTTCAAAGAGACGGTCGTCGATCAGGCAGAGGCCGGGGTAGATTACATGACGATCCACGCCGGGATCCTTCTGGCATTCATTCCGATGACTGTTCCACGTGTCACCGGGATAGTCTCTCGGGGCGGATCCATCATGGCGAGCTGGTGTCTAGCTCACCACCGGGAGAACTTTCTTTACGAGAATTTTGAGGAGCTTTGTGAGATAGCCGCTTCGTACGACGTATCGCTATCTTTGGGAGATGGACTTCGTCCGGGGTCCATCGCAGATGCCAACGACGAAGCGCAATTCGCTGAACTCCGCACCTTAGGCGAGTTGGTCAAGGTAGCGAGGGGCTTCGGGGTCCAGGTGATGGTGGAGGGTCCGGGACACGTCCCGATGCACCTCATTCAAAAGAATGTCGAACTCGAAGAAGAGTGGTGCGATGGTGCACCCTTCTATACGCTGGGACCATTGACTACCGATATAGCGCCCGGCTATGACCATATCACTTCCGCGATTGGTGCCGCAATGATCGCAAGTTACGGAACCGCAATGCTCTGCTATGTCACCCCCAAAGAGCACTTGGGACTTCCCAATGCGCAAGACGTCAAAGCCGGCATGATCGCCTACAAGATTGCCGCACACGCAGCGGACCTATCCAAGGGCCACAAGGGTGCTTTTGAGTGGGACCTAGCACTGTCCCGGGCTCGCTTTGACTTCAGATGGGAAGATCAGTTCCGCTTGTCGATTGACCCCGAAACGGCGGCGTCGTATCACGACGAAACCCTTCCAGCTCCCGCAGCTAAGAGGGCTCACTTCTGTTCGATGTGCGGACCAAAGTTCTGCTCGATGTCCCTTTCGAGGTCGCTAAGAGAAAACCGGGATCCAGCC
>JAKAPB010000269.1 GCA_021823045.1 Actinomycetes bacterium
GTCGCTTGAATCTCTTCAATAAGAGCCGGGTCGCTCATACGAGCGACACCACCGTCCCTCCTTATGTCCGCCGGGACCCTCTCGAGAGCCATAACTGCCACTGCGCCAGCATCCTCGGCGACCTTGGCCTGATCGGCGTTGACCACATCCATGATCACGCCACCACGGAGCATCTCCGCAAGACCACGCTTTACCCTTGCAGTACCGAACTCATTGCTCTGGGCATCCACTTCTATCACTCCTTACACCTATACCAATCGATTCTACACCGGGCCGACGCATCCCAATAGCTAACAAGACTCTCCGTAGACTCTCAGAAGAACCACATCTTCCCAAGGCCGATTCAATCTGCTAGGTGCCTTGGATCGATGGCAAACATACCAGTATACGGGGGCCGATCTATCCGCTACAACGACTAGACGGTTGAACTCCATCCGCAAAGACCTTGAGGACTTTCAAGTCGGCGAACAGCTACGGAACGGTAGGAAAAAACAAATTGGCCTCTATGCGGGTCGACTTGGTGCAATTTGGCAATGAATGGCCTGGCGAAGGGGCCCGCTTAGCGAGGAAAACCTCTTCGAGCCATATCCTGTTTCCGCCTCCGAGTCCTTAGAAGTCGACGATAAAAGAGCGATGAAACTAAGTAACGTTCCCTTGGTTCACAAGATTTCCAGTCGGACAAAAAACCCTCGCGGAGTTCTAGCCCCCCTGATCCCACCGCTGAGCGCACCTACGAGTTTGCGAGCTTTGAAAAGAATTCAGTCTCACCCATTGCAGGTGTTCAAATCGAGTTAGCGCCTTGGCTAATTGGCCGTTATCCGACCGCCAATCTCCACCATCTCCACCCAGGTCCTACCAGGTTGCAAAAATACCGGCTTACCATTTGAGGTAGCGTACTGAACCACGGCATTACTCGCAGTCTTGGTCCAGGTTCCGCTTACTTCTTTTCCTCCAGAGAAGAAGTAAGCCTGTCCGGTACCAACCTCGTCGGCTACCGGGACCGGATTACCCGCCGGATCGACAAACCCGGTGTTAGAGTACGGCATCAGCTCGACGATTACATTCTGGGCTGAAATCGCTTGACCAGAAACCGCCCCAACTTGCGGCGTACCATTGGTCGCCCTGGTCCAACCGTCTATCTGTGGACTCCAGGTCCATTGCGCGGTAACTGCACCAGAAAATTCGACGCTGAAGCTGGTGACCGACCTTGCCCCTGGAACCGAAAATGCGCTGCCGCTTTTCCGGTACTTAAACAGAATTGGGGGTGGGCTCCCTTTCCCTCCGGCCGATTTCCTGAGGACCGACGTAGAAGAGTACAAATTGTGCGGAGCTAACCGGGTAGAAAGCCGATAGTAGTCTCCTCCAGCAAAAGAGTTGGCGCCAACATCGATAATCCCGGTAGCCCTCGCGTCGGCCACGAAGGTGGGAATCCCGCCCGAGTAAGCAAAAAGTCCCCCTAGTGTCGCCAGGAGGTCGGCATCAGAGGCCCTCACGGACCTAATTGGACCGAGGACCGACGAACCATGACTCTGGAAGACGACAAAGTACCGTGTGAGACCTCCCTCTACCATCTCCTCGTAGACCACATCCGAGCTATCCACCCCAGATTGAGGCCAAGCCTGCGGGGCGTTGTCTATCTTTACTTCGAGTGATGGTCTGGTTGCAGCGGCCTCACTCGGCGCCACAAGCCCAGTCAGGGGATATAGATATTGAGTTGGCGAGGTAGTGTTCGAACTATTTGAAGTCGAGGAGGTCGATGAAGAACTGCTACTTGAAGTAGACGTCGAACTGCCGCAAGCCGCCAACATGGTGGATAACGCAATCCCAGTTACCACAAGACCTTTGAACTTTAACAAAATAAGATACCTCCCCCGCCTGGAGTCGACAGACGGATCGATGAAACTCGAACAAATTAGGACCCCGCTTAAAGCTGCTTCAGCTCGGCAATCCTTTCGTCAAGGGAAATGCCAGGAAGGCCCGGCACCAACCAAGATGCTGCCGTTACTTTAAACGGCTTTGATGAAGATTGGCCCAAAGACGCGATATCGTTCAATCTGCTCAGCGCCGATGCTAGAGCGGGTGGATATCGGGTCATCGAAACACCCGAGATATCGGCCAAAACCACTCGCGCTGCCGAACCAGCCGACAGCTTCTTCGGAGATCCCCCCGAGAAGAGGCCGATTATCCCATTTACGTAGGCCAATCGTGCCTCAAACTGGCAAACACCAGACTTGATCCTCATCAACTCTCTAGCGACAACCGCCTCAAGCTCGACCCTGTTGAAGAATCCAACGGCCCCCGAAGTAAAGATAATCGTCGGCATTTTGCCGTTGTACAATGACCCGACATTGGGGAAATCAGAATCAACCACCGCAAAACTCACTTGGTCAATCCCGACGGTGACACCGAGACTATCCAGGAGGCTCTCGAGCCTTGATGCGAAATGCGGCTCGGGAGTAAGTAATCGAAATCTATTTATAGCGAACCTCGCACATGATATGTAAAGCGCCTCGACAGCGATAAGACCCACCGCCAGACCAACCGGAATGGCTATTATGCTCGCAAAACTCAACTTAAGTGTCGAAGTCACGAGGTAGCTTGCCAAGTAGGCGATAACCGAGAATACAAGTCCTAGCGGCCAAAAGACGGACAGAGCCTCAATTCGACGCTTCGTGGGCTCAAGTAGTGGTCGTCCGGCCCAAGCTGTACCCTTATCCAAGTTTGTCAACACTAGTAGAAGCATAAAATCAAAGGCTGCTAAACAGAGTCATTATGTCCTTTGAGAATTAACTCCTCATATTTGGCGATGTACTTCTCGGCCAGCTTTGCCATCGAGAATTCTTCGGCCCTAGCGAGTCCCTGCTCTTGGAGACCTTGTCTCAATTCATCCTCAACTATCAGGCGGCGCAGTGCCGAAGCTAAAGCTGGCTGATCGCCGGGCCTCACCAGAATTGCTTCTCTGTCGGCCCGAGCAACATCACGATAACCAGATATGTCGGTTGCTATGACCGCCGCACCAGCCGCCATAGCTTCGAGCAAAACAAGACCAAAACTCTCTCCGTACAATGATGGTGCGCACACTACGTCCGCAGCGAGCATTCTCGCAGTGGCTTCTTGGTCGGATATCCTGCCTAGCCAAATAAACCTATTGTCATCCTGGGTATCTTGGCGCAATGCCAGCGTTTCGCCGCCATCTCCCGCTATCCAGATTTCAAAATCCTCCTCTACCCTCTTTGCGGCCTCAATTAACACTGAGAGACCCTTGCGATGTTCATGCCGACCAATGAAAAAAACGACGAAGCGCTCCTTTGGCCAAGGAGCAGCGTCTCTGAATCTAGCGATATCTACCCCATTCCCAACGACCTCGTAGCTGCCCCCGACTGCCCTCTGCGCGGTGATTGCGGCGGCCTCAGATACCGCATACCTATAAGCAAGTCGACTGGTTAGGCTGCGGACTAATTTCCCATAGGTTCGATATGCTCCAGATACTCCACTTCGATGAAATGTTCCGACCACTATTCCTTTAGCCTTGGCCAAGGAGAGAATTCCAACAAAAGGTGCCGCTGGCTCGTGGATGTGGACGACCTGATAATTCCCTTCCTTTAGGATCCGGGATATCCTGTGGGCGAGGAATGCGGAGATCGAAATCGGAGCCATCGAGCCATTCGCCGAGAAGTTTACGCTGTGTCCCAAGTTGATAAAATACTCCGACGAGGTCACGATGTCCGAGGGAGCAATAACGTCAACTTCGCATCCCATAGAGCGCATCGCATGAGCTAATCCAGCCGCCTGACCTTGTACACCTCCCGGGACACTCATCGAATAAGGAGAAATCTGCGCAATCTTCAAGTTAAATTCTTTCCTCGATGCACTATAGTTCTTAGCCAACTATAGGTACCTCAGTTCATTCCGCCGTCGGGCCGACTTACCGGCGCTCACACTCCCGATAGAGAGAGTAAGGCAAATTACTAGCCCGTAGTTCAGGTCCCTGAACGACCAATAGAAGGCTTTTTACTATTCTGAGCAGCGAATCTATGTCTGTAATTGCTAAATGTGTAGTCATGTAGTGTGATTTATATTTTATTTATATTCCAGGTAA
>JAKAPB010000270.1 GCA_021823045.1 Actinomycetes bacterium
TGTCCGGATGGAGGACCAGCCCGAGGTCACCCAGGATAGCGGTCGCCCGCCTCTCGGCTTCCTCGGCTTGGCTCTGAGAGGTGCACAGCACCACGAAGTCGTCCGCTTATGCCGAGAACCGGATTATGCCGAGAACTCTGAGAACTACCAGTACTCAGGCCTGTAAGTGACGAAAGTTCGGCATAATCAGAGGCCGTGATCCAAACTTTCTTATGGAGTAAATCCACTAGGAAGGGGAACGATCATGGAAAATCAGAGCCATGTTCGCGTTACTGGACCACTGGCAATTTACGCAGCTGGTTTTGAACAAGAGCTGATCCGAGAAGGATACTGCTGGCCCAAGGGTCAGCTGTATCTGATGGCGCAGCTCAGCCGTTGGCTTAGTACCAAAAAGCTCGGGGTTGACGATGTTACTGAAACACTGCTGGCAGAGTTTCTACGGAAAAGGAACGCTGCTAGATGTGGAACAAACCTTCTGTCGATAGCCAGACTGCAACCACTACTAAACCACTTGCGCAATCTCGGTGTTATCCCATTGGCAGTAGTTGCACCCCCAGCAACCCCTACTGAACTGTTCATTGAGAGGTACAGGAACTACCTTGACCAGGAACGGGGATTCGCCCCCGGTACAATCCGCAATTATCTAGGTGTCGCAAAAGTTTTTTTGACTCATATCTCAACCAACGGCTCCTTTGATCTCGCCACCTTGACAGCAGCTCAGATAAGCGATTTCATTTTGACGGACTCGAAGAGGGGTAAGGTTGGCTCAGCCAAAGCCACGACCACCCGGCTTCGCTCGCTACTGCGTTACCTCTACCTTGAAGGTTTGACCCAAAATGCTTTAGCTGGAGCGGTTCCTTCGGTGGCATGTTGGAGGCTTTCGTCACTGCCAAAGGCAATCCCAATCAAAGATATAGAGCAACTTCTGAAAAGCTGTGATCAGAGTGAGGTGGTTGGCCGCAGGGACTTTGCGATCCTGCTGTTGCTTTGGCGCCTTGGCCTGCGTGCTGGTGAGGTGGCAAGACTCGAACTCGGTGACATCGATTGGAGAAGTGGCGAATTGATGATTCGCGGCAAGGGAAACCGTAATGACAGATTGCCTCTGCCAAGCAATGTCGGTGAAGCAATTGTTTTATGGCTGCAACATGGACGTCCTCAATGTTCGGATACAGCAGTGTTCCTCAGAGTCCACCCTCCCATTGGTCGACTCTCGCCGGGCGCAATTACGGCCGTAGTGCGCCATGGCTGTAAAAGAGTGGGAATCCCACCTGCTGGGGCGCATCGGCTTCGTCATAGTGCCGCAACCGAAATGCTACGTTCTGGGTCAAACCTCATAGAAATAGGCCAGGTGCTTCGCCATCGGGATCGATCTACTACAGCTATTTATGCCAAGGTTGACCACCGGTCACTAAGCGAAGTAGTACAGCCATGGCCAGGTGGTGAACTATGAGCGAGATGAGCCAATCCAGCCAAGATTATCTTTGTATCCGCCGAGCGCTTGGTTACAAACTAGAAGGTGAGGGTCAGCTACTTGGAAGTTTCGTCGCTTTTTTAGACGAAGCTGGCGAATGTACCATCACCACCGATCTCGCTGTTAGCTGGACCAGGCTGGCAAAAACAGCAAGTCCTCCCTATCAGGCCAGGCGAATGCGGGTTGTTCGCAATTTCGCCAGATATCGAAAGGCGATTGATCCGAGAACCGAAGTCCCACTTATAGACCTCTTCGCCAATCATAAATACCGCCCTACACCCTATATCTACTCAGATGCTGAGATCCAAGCGCTGATGGACGCATCAAGAGCACTGTTACCACAGCTCAGAGCGGCAACGTACGAAACCCTAGTTGGGTTGCTTGCTTCGACTGGAATGCGGATAGGCGAGGCTATGGCACTGGACCGGAAAGACATCAACTGGTCCGATGAACTACTGATAATAAGAGAAGCAAAGTTCAACAAATCCCGTGAAGTGCTGCTGCATACGAGCACCATAAAAGCGCTTAGTACCTACGCAGCCAAGCGGGACCTTCTCTGTCCACATCCATCGGCGCCGAGTTTCTTTGTCTCAACACGAGGTACTCGGCTTCTCCACAGCGGGGTTGAACCGACATTCCGTGGCCTCGTTGCAAAAGCGATCCCGTCTCCCCAGCATTGTCATATTCACGCACTGAGACACACATTTGCTGTAAATACCCTGCTCCGGTGGTATAGAGACGGTGGGGATATCGAAGCTCGGATGCTGTTGTTGTCGACCTATCTCGGCCATGGTGACCCAAGAGCGACTTACTGGTACTTATCGGCGGTTCCTGAACTGCTCGGCTTGGCTACAGAGCGGCTCGAACAATACACGGGAGAACGATCATGAGCAGCCTTGCTCCAACAATGGAAGCTTTCTTCAGCGAACGGCTGATAAGTCAAAAGCAGGTCAGTGATCACACGTTTGGCGCCTATGCAGATACTTTCAAGCTGCTGCTCCGCTTTATTGGTGACCGCATCGGAAAGTCACCATCCTCACTTGACTTCGCGGATGTTGACGCCTCAGCAATTGGGGCTTTTCTCGATTACCTTGAACATACCCGGGGAAATGGCGCACGGACTCGAAACGCCCGACTAGCAGCGATACACTCGCTTTTCAACTTTGCTGCATTACGCCATCCAGAGCATGCTGGATTGATCCAGCGGGTACTTGCCATCCCAACCAAACGCTACAGTCGGGCTGACGTCTCGTTTCTGGAAGCCGACGAGATCAACGCTCTCATCGCTGCGCCGAACCGTGACAAATGGGTCGGACGTCGTGACCATGCCCTTCTTGTTACGGCTATCCAGGCTGGGCTACGAGTCTCAGAGCTAATTGGGTTGTCTTGTGCCGATGCCTATCTCAGCAAGGGCGCCTACGTCCGATGCGTCGGAAAGGGAAGAAAGCAACGATGTACTCCGTTGACGGCACAAACAGTATCAATCCTTCGAGTCTGGCTCGCAGAACGAGGTGGCGAACCTGCTGCACCGCTCTTCCCTACCAGCAAGGGGCATGCACTGAGCAGAGACGCCGTGGAGTTCCTCGTGAAAAAGTACGCCGAAATTGCACAACTATCGTGTCCTAACCTGGTAACAAAGACAATTACGCCCCATACCCTACGTCACACAGCGGCGATGAACCTTCTCCGTTCAGGTGTAAGCACCGCAGTGATCGCGATGTGGCTCGGTCATGAATCACCAGATACGACCCAGATTTATCTACATGCCGATCTAACGATCAAGGAAAGAGCTATGGATCGAACAGCACCATTCGGGACTAAACCTGGACGCTATCGAGCACCCGATGCCCTGTTGGCGTTTCTAGAAGGCCTCTGATTATGCCGAACTTTTCGTCACTTACAGGCCTGAGTACTGGTAGTTCTCAGAGTTCTCGGCATAATCCGGTTCTCGGCATAAGCGGACTTATGCCGAATTCGGCATAAGTCCGCATAGCGGACGACTTCTCCTATGCCATGCTCGGCCCAGGCCCGATCGAAGGCGTGCAGGTAGACGTTGGCAAGGAGGGGAGAGATGACCCCGCCCTGGGGAGTCCCGGTGACCGTCTCGGAGACCACCCCATCTGCCAGCACTCCTGCACGCAACCACTGGCGAAGGAGCTTGAGCACCCGGCGATCCGACACCCGCTCACCGACCAAAGAGAGAAGCCTCTCATGGTCGATCTCGCCGAAGAAGTTCTTGATGTCGGCCTCGAAGACGAAACACTTGCCCTCGTTGAAGCCGACCCTGATCCTCTCCATGGCATCGGTAGCCGACCTCTTCGGGCGGAACCCGAAGCTGGTGGGCAGGAAGTCCGCCTCGAAGATTGGCTCCAAGACGATCTTCGCCGCCTGCTGGCACACCCTGTCCTTCACCGTCGGGATTCCCAATGGGCGTTTGGACCCGTCGGGTTTCGGTATCTCCACCCGGCGCACAGGCGAGGGGCGGTAGATGCCTAACCGGAGGCTGTCTTGGAGCTCTGCGATCATTCGATCTGCTCCATAGGCCTCCACCACCGCCAAGGTCACACCATCGACCCCGGCAGCACCACGGTTTGCTCGGACCCGCTCCCACGCCTCCCACAGA
>JAKAPB010000005.1 GCA_021823045.1 Actinomycetes bacterium
CTTCTTGCAAGACTGTTTTATGTGGCGGCTGGGCCCTGCGCGGCGTAGGTCGGTGAACCGGGTCAGGGCCGGAAGGCAGCAGCCCTCAGCCGCTTCCTGCGGGTGCCGCAGTAAGCCTGGCCGTCACATAAAACAGTCTTGCGGAAGGCGTCTGCTTTGATCGAACCTTGACACAAACCGTTATATGAAACCCATACAATACAACTCACGCAGTTCCGATCTTCACTTACTGCTTCATCGAGGATAGTTTGACCGTCATTCAAGCCGGGGTTGACGCTGAGGGGTTTAGCCCAGAGCTTTGCTTTCCACAGTCGTTACCTCCGGTGTAACTCATCATTGGGCTTTCACTAGCCGAGGCTCTGGACTGAGTTAGCCAGTACCCAGCCCATTACACTCAAGCGGATCGAGCCGAAAGGTAGCCAATGGTTTCCGTCTCCCACTTGCTGGAAATTAGGCCCGGAGGATAGGCCTCATCGGCCGGTTGGGATTTTCTTCAGGCCGATTCAACTCCGCACTCGATGCGTTGCGTCGATACGAGATTAAGTCCCATTGCCCTTAGGGAGAGGTCCGACATATCTTGGAAGGACCTTCTCTGGTGTAACTGAAGCTAAAGGGACGCGCGCGAACTGACGCACAACCATCTCCCATCAACGGTATACGGACTTATCCGAAAGGCTTTAGCAATCGTGCATTGGTTTTTCGAGCCCGACACGCCCCTTTTGTTTCGGTTTCTCCCGCTATCTTTCGGTGTAGTTTGATTCCATGACAACTGATATCTATCAACGCCTTGAAGATCTAGGAATCACTCTTGGTGAGCCACCGGCGCCAAAAGGCTCCTACCTGCCAATTTTGACCCATGGAAATGTTTGCTACCTCTCGGGCTCACTGCCCTATCTGGATGGCGAACTGCTCCATAGTGGCATCGTCGGAAAAGACATCGATGCCGAGACCGCTAAGTTGGCCGCCGCTCAGTGTGTTAAGAATTCGCTGTCGGTAATTCATCATTCCCTCGGCGGCATCGACAGGGTAAAAAGGGTGCTCAAGGTCGTGGGCTTCGTGGCCTGTACTGCGGACTTTACACAGCAACCCAGCGTCGTAAACGGTGCTTCGGATCTCCTTGTAGAGATATTCGGTGAGTCCGGGCGACACGCAAGGTCCGCAGTGGGGGTTGCATCACTGCCCCTCGGATCTTCGGTTGAAATCGAGATGATCATCGCCATTTGAACCAGTCGGGAGCTCACTTTGCACCTTCAAAGGTAAGGATTGCGCTCCTAGGACGTTCAAAGGAGCCTTCTACCGCTTAGAGCTCGTCCGATTGTGAGTTCGTCGGCGTAATCCAAATCTCCGCCAACGGGGAGCCCAGAGGCTATCCGTGTGACCGTGATTCCACTATCTTGTAGCTGCCTAGCGAGGTACATCGCCGTGGCCTCACCCTCGATATTCGGGTTCGTACACAAGATGACCTCAATGATTGTCGCATCAGTCAATCTTTTTAGCAGCTCTTTGACCTTTATGCGATCTGGTCCGATTCCCTCTATCGGATTGAGGGCACCTTGCAAAACGTGATAGAGACCTTTGTACTCTTTAGTTCTTTCTAGCGCAACCACGTCCTTAGGCTCCTCGACTACACAGATCACCGTGCGATCTCGAGTCGCGTCTTCGCAGATTTCGCAGATTGAACCTTCGGAGAAATTAAAGCAAACTTCACAGAAAGTCGCTTGGTCCTTCGCCCTCCTAATCGCGTCCGCTAGGCGATAGACATCATTTCGTTCCGAGCGCAAAAGGTAAAAGGCTATCCTTTGGGCTGATCTTGGCCCTATCCCAGGCAGGCGGCCCAGCTCTTCGATAAGATCCCTCACACTAGGCGTATACATCTAACTTCTCATATCCCCTTCTGGGCTATCTCTCGCGTACCAGGAAAGACCGATTCTATGACCGCACCGAGGCCGTCGGCGGTCGACTCGGCTGGCACTGATAGGTCAATAAATGACTCTTGTTCCTCATCCGGCGAATCGGAGACAGCTAGCTCCGAACCGGTTAACTCCTCTTCCGCTTTGAGCACTACCCGGATGCTAGCCAGTGAGAAGTGAGCCTTTATCGCCGCCTCCACCTCTGCTAAGTACTCTGCGCATCGGTCTCGGTGTACCCGGTTAGGAAGGACGATAACTACTTGGTCTCCTACTACCGAGAGGCACCTGCCTGCGACGAAGCGTGCCCGTGCCTTATGCGAGACGGTAGTCAGGATCTCGTCATTAAAAGATGCTGCGAGGCGATCCCTGTTGAAAGCGGATCCGATCTTCTCCTCGAGCTTCGAGAGTTGATCGACCGCTGGGTTGCCAGGCAAATCCTGCACTCGCTCAGAATTGGCTCGGCCGAAGAATTCCCCTTCCCCGATTGCTCCTTGGCCCTTGAGGCTGGGTACAACTGGAGCCAAGGTCTCCTGGTCCTCACGATCTGTCTTAGCAGGTGTCTTCTCGGCGTCCATACGTCTGTCGCTCGGCCGGGGAACTCTCATACCTGCCCTGATGCCAGCCAGCTGATCTCCAATTTGGGGGCGCATTGAGAGCACCGAGGTGTCGGGGGGTTCGTCGATCCGAGGAGGCTTTGACTCTGTAGCCCCACCAGGAGTCGAATCAGTCATGACCCTAGGTACGCGCTGTGGAATTGCTTCGGTGGAAGTCTTTGCAACACTCGCCTTACCCATAAGGGCAAATTCGCCTTCGAGCTTGGTCAACCTCGCCTCCAATGCAGCGACCCTGGAGTCATCGGCCCCGACATTGCGAGGCGGGCTGCAGAGGGCCAAAAGGCTTGCCTGGAGAATCAATGTCGGGTCAATAGCGTCTTTTAGGGTAGGGGCGATACGCGCTAGGCCCTGGACAAAGCGCACTATCGATGCTAAAGAGACCGGCCCAAAGCCACTCTTTGTTGCTTCAGCTATCAGTTCAGATTTTCCGTCACCCCCAGCGACAACCACAAAGGCATCTCTAGCGACAGAGATAAGCTCTTCCAAGATCCTCTGCGGGTCATAGCCGTCTTCGGTTAGCTTTATCGTCAGATCAAAGGCCATCTCGGTTTGGGAGCCAATGATTGAAGCCGCGAGCCTGGGGACAGAGCCAGCTGACCCTTCAGGTACGCCCCCTAAGGCAGCTACCTGATCCAAAAAAGAAAGGGTATCCCTGGCGGATCCAGACCCCCTCTTCGCCACCCATTCGAAAGCTTTCTCTTCAAGGTCTATGCCGGCCGCCAAAGACACGCTCTTAGCCAGGTCTTCCAGCAGCTTCGGTTGAAGAAGCTTGAATTCAAAATGCTGTGCCCTGCTTCGAATCGTCGCTAGTACTTTCTGGGGATCGGTAGTAGCTAAGACGAATACGACCCGCGCCGGTGGCTCTTCCAGAGTCTTCAAAAGAGCCGACGCTGCTGCGTTAGAAAGCATGTGGACTTCGTCGATGATGTAGACCTTCCACTCACCTATTGAAGCATTAGCTACCGTTGCAATTAGGGACCGAATCGACTCAACACCCGAATTAGAAGCGGCGTCAAGTTCCTCGACGTCGAAGGAGCGCCCCTCGAGTACCGAGATGCATGATGCACATTGACAACACGGCTCTCCGTCTACAACCGAGGAGCAGTTCAGCGCCTTGGCCAAGATCCTCGCCGTAGAGGTTTTCCCGGTACCACGGGGTCCGGAAAATAGGTACAGATGAGAAACCCGATCCAAAGCGACCGCGTTCCTCAGTGCGGCGGTCACATGGTCTTGGCCAATGACCTCTCCAAAGCGCTGAGGTCTAAAGCGGCGGTATAGGGAGACGTGATCGACGGTTGTAGCCACAGTGCGATAATAGTCGACGCGCCATGATTGCCAACTTTAGATATCTTCGAACCTTTGCCAAAGGTAGGATTCTGCTTTTTTAGGACCACGAGTTAGCCAACTTTGACTTGGCTTTTCTCCGCAACAAACCGCAGCTTCGTCCCAGGCACCATCCGATCCCGTTGGATCATAAACGAGCTCGTATTTGGTAAAAGTCCAGGCCAAATTCCGTCCTGCGGACGTGCCGTATCGGGTGGAAATGCTATGGTAATGATCTACTAACTTTTATCGGACTTCGAAGGCTCAGATTTACGAAGTAAAACCTTAGCCTGCTAGGGCAGTCGGTTGCCAAAACCGAGGTATGGCCAGCAACTTTAGAAAGGGCGAGCATGCAAGAATCTGCTTCCATTCAGAGAAATAACTCCAGATCACTTCGGTTTCTCCTGGACGCTGTAGCTAGTGGCTCTATAGCGACAGTCATATCCGTCGTCACCTACGCAACGCTGATTGGCGTCTCTGCTCAGTTCGCCTTCCACCTCAGCTTCACCCCGGTGCCGATAACCCTTCAGACATTTGCGGTACTGTTCGGTGGAGCTGCCTTGGGCTCGAAGCGGGCCGTTTCCGGCACCCTTCTCTACATGATTGTCGGACTCATAGGGTTGCCTTGGTTCGCAGGAGCTACCGGCGGGATAAGCGTCGCCTCTTCACCCTCAATGGGTTACATAGTTGGATTCGTCTTCGCTTCCTACTTGGTAGGACTCTTAGCGGAAAGGGGTTGGGACCGCACCGTCGCCAAGACGCTAGTTTTGGTAATTGCAGGAAATATTGTGATTTACCTATTTGGTGCTTCGTGGCTCGCCACGTCCCTTGGAATCACGGCTTCGAAGGCCTTCCAACTCGGCGTTTCGCCTTTCCTCGTCGGGGACGCTTTGAAGGCAATCCTGGCGACAGTCGCCCTGCCTGTCGCATGGCTAGGCCTATCCAAGATCGAAAGTCACAAGGGCTAGTTACACTCGTCCATAAAGGGGCTCTGGCTGACGTCGATACTTCGCTATCGTCTCTGGCCAGAGCCCCTTTTCTATATACAGCCCTGCAGGGTTAGTAACCCTTCGGACCGAACCAAAGCGCAGTGACTTACGACTTCCGAAAATGCACTATCTACTCGTATCTCAAAATTAGCGAGCTCCTTGCGAAGGGACCTATGAAGCCTGAGCTCGGACCGGGGCGAGTCACTTGTCTCTTTTAGCCGGAAAATGCCCCTACCGACGGGAGAGAACCACCCGATGCGAGCTTCACCGGCGAAATCCACCTCCATAGGAAATATCCCAGAGCGATATCCGTCTAAAAGCTGCCCAGGACTCAGTTCTTCGCCAACAAATAGCAGGTCACCAATGTCAGGAGACTGACTTAGCCGTCGAATAACCGACGAAAGGTCCGGAAGAACCTCAACCATGTCTAGATCGAATTTGGTCAATAGGAAGCTTTTGGTCCATTGAGTTGGTAACCTTTTGGGCTATGTCGGAACACCCGATGTCTGAAAGACTAGCTGAACTAAATAGGCGTAGAAGCGAGGCCCTGAACGCAGGTTCACCCCGCGCAATCGAGCGCCAGCATCAAAAAGGAAAGATGACTGCCCGAGAGAGGGTCGAATACCTCCTCGATGAAGGATCCTTTCAAGAACTCGATATGTTGGCGCGCCATCGAGCGCATGGAATGGGTCTAGACGATACCCGCCCATATACCGACGGCGTAATAACCGGATTTGGAACGATCGACGGCAGAAGGGTCTGCATATTCTCTCAAGATTTCACCGTATTCGGTGGTGCGCTTGGAGAGGTGTTTGCCGAAAAGATCCACAAGGTCATGGACCTTGCTAGCTCGGTCGGGGTACCTATGATCGGTCTGAACGACGGTGCTGGTGCGAGGATTCAAGAGGGTGTAGTGTCCCTTCACTCCTACGGAGGGATCTTTAGACGAAACGTCAGAAGTTCAGGAGTGATACCGCAGATCAGCGTAGTCTTAGGGCCATGCGCAGGTGGTGCGGTTTACTCACCGGCGATGACCGATTTCATCTTTATGGTCAAAGAGACCTCACATATGTTCATCACAGGTCCTGACGTAGTCAAGACCGTCACTGGCGAAGAAGTGACCCTCGAAGAGCTCGGCGGGGCCATGAGTCACGCTACCAAGTCTGGAGTAGCAACTTTTGTCCTAGACGACGAGAAGTCCTGCCTAGACGAGGTGAAGTACCTGATTAGCTTCCTTCCAGCTAACAACATGGAAGAGCCACCCTTGCAGCCTTCGGGCGACGATCCGGAAAGGCTGGTCCCCGAACTCTCCACCATGATGCCAGCTAGTCCGAACCAGCCATACGACATGAAGAAGGTAATATCGCTGGTTCTCGACGACGGAGACTACCTAGAATACTTCTCCCATTGGGCTCAGAATATAACCTGCGGCCGAGGGCGCATTGACGGTCACGTTGTCGGGATAGTCGGGAACCAGCCGGCCGTTCTGGCCGGAGTGTTGGACATAGACTCGTCCGAAAAGGCCGCACGGTTCGTAAGGACCTGCGACTCGTTCAACATCCCGATTGTAACTTTCGTCGACGTTCCGGGATTCATGCCCGGGGTTGACCAGGAGTACGGAGGGATCATTCGCCATGGAGCGAAACTACTCTACGCCTACTGCGAAGCGACGGTTCCACGGGTTCAAATCATTACCAGAAAGGCCTACGGCGGGGCCTATGTCGTCATGAACTCAAAGAGCGTTGGTGCAGACCTGGCTTATGCCTGGCCTTCGGCGGAACTGGCAGTGATGGGTCCTCAGGGGGCAGTTGAAGTACTCCATCGAAGAGAAATAGCCGGCTCAGACGATCCGGTTTCACGTCGCTTAGAACTCGTCGAAGAGTACACCGAGAGATACGCAAATCCCTATGTGGCTGCCGAACGGGGATTTGTCGACGATGTTATCGACCCGCAAGAAACCCGAAAGGTGCTCGTTCAAGCGCTCCGGATCCTCAGGACTAAGAAGGAAGATCTGCCGAGAAGGAAGCACGGCAATGTACCTCTGTAAAAGAAAACCGTAGGGACAGAGATCCAATGAACACTGAAATCCCAACTGATCAAGAAGCCGTCGCTGCGATCGCAGCAGCATACTCCATGATCGCCTTATCCAGAAGTGCAGAGGAACCGGTCCGCCCTAAGACGGACCCCACGACCTGGAGATTTTCCGCCCGGTGGTGGGGTCTGCCCACCAGTTACGAGAGGCCAAGGCCTTCGCAGGTTCGTTGATCCTTAGCCTGACTCGAGACCAATTTTTCCCGCCGCTTCCCCACAACAACAGCTAAGTAAAAGGCCCCGTCTCGATCGCAAGCGCTCAGTTTATCCAGAGGGACTTTAGAAATCCGAGTTCCTCGCTTGCGTACTAGTTACTCGGACCCTGAGGAGCGACTATCACGAGTCCAAGCCCCGGAAGGGCCAAGTTGGTGACCGCCTTTTCCATCGCCGCCATCGCCTTTGAAAGTATCGTCGTAGGATCCATCCCATGCGTCGGATAGCTTGCCACCCCCGCCGAGACCTTGATAATCCTGTCGTCTCCATATTTGGATTGCGCTATCTGGATCCGCTCCGCGGTCCAAGCACCCCCATCCTCGTCAGTATCGTCAAGGATCAAGCCGAAAACTAGATTCGAAAGCCGACATACGATATCCGCCTCCCTAACCGTCCGGCTCAAAAGCACCGCGAACTTCACAACGAGTTGGTCGCTATCCTGTTGACTCTGGACCGAATCATCAAAACTGAGCCGGATCAAAACTACGGTAACCGGCCAGAGTCTCCTCCTCGCCGTAGCGACCTTAGGAATTAGGACAGCGTTGAAGAACTCGTCATTCTGTAGGCCTGTAACGGGATCCATTACGGCTGACTGCTCAGAATCTGACACCAAAGACCTATGCTGCGAACCCCTAGCGGCCTCATCGTGGTCCCTTCTGACTCGTAGATCCATCACCAATAATACAACTACTGCAAAAACCGAGCACAACCACACAGCGGGTAGGAACAAGGTCTGCTTAAGGGCCACGCCGAAGATCGCCATGGCACCACCGGCCACCAAAAGCCCCCATACGGCATATCTCCGTTTCCCCATCACACTCTTATCGGCAATCTCCGAAAAAACATTGATCCGAGTCTAGGTCTAGCTTTCAGATCTTGCTGACCTGACCCCTTTGCATAATGGTCAATTCAAGCAGATCACGCATAATCTGCGAAATCTCGTAGTCCTTTGGTGTATAAATCCGGGCGACACCCGCTTCGATGAGAACCTTTTGGTCCACCTCTGGGATGATCCCACCGACGACGACCAAGGCCTCCGAACCCTGCGCAACTAGTTCAGCAATAATTTGGGGTACGAGTTCCAAGTGCGAACCCGAAAGGATGGATATCCCAACTAGATCCACATCTTCGTCACGAGCCGCTACGGCTATCTGATGCGGGGTCAGGCGAATTCCTTGATAGATCACCTCAAATCCGGCGTCCCTCGCCGCTACGGCTATCTGCTCCGCCCCGTTGGAATGGCCATCTAAGCCAGGTTTTGCGACGAGCAGCCTAGGAGGGCCGCCAGCCAAGGCACGAGCGGAGCTTGCGAGGTCCCGTAGGATCGCCTCCCGCTTGCCATAGCCTCCACTTACCCCAGTAGGTGCTCGGTATTCTCCGAACACCTCTCTCAGTGCTCGCGCCCACTCACCAGTAGTCCCGCCAGCCAGTGCGAGCTGAATCGTCGCCTCCATCAAGTTCTCGTCGGACTTTGCAGCTGCCTTCAGGGCGTCCAATTTATCCTCGACCTCACCTGAATTTCTCCGGAGCCGCCAGGCCTTTGTCGCTTCGACCATCTCCATCTCGACCTTCGGATCGATCACTAGGTGAGTACCAAGTTTTGATTCACTAAGCGGAGACGGTTCAGTATTGACGAACCTGTTGACACCAACTACGGCAAGCTCACCCTTTTCTATCTTCGAAGTCCTCTCAGATTGGCTCCTAACCAACCTAGATTTAAGTTCGTCAATGAAAGAGAAGACCCCGCCTGCTGTAAGAATCTCGTCGAGTTCAAGCGTGGCACCCTGGACGATCTCTTTCACCAACGAATCCATGACAATAGATCCGTCAAATATGTCCGGGTAGTCGAGCAGATCCGTCTCAAGGGCCAAGATTTGTTGTATCCTTAGTGACCACTGCTGGTCCCATGGTCTTGGAAGCCCGAGGGCCTCATTCCACGCCGGCAGTTGCAGCGCTCGAGCCCGAGCGTCTCGAGAGAGCAGCACGCCCAAGGATTCCAGCACGATCCTGGGTACATTATTCTCCGGCTGCTGCTCCGTGAGACCGAGCGAGTTTACCTGCACCCCATAGCGGAATCGTCTCAACTTCTCATCACTCACTTGGTAACGATCTTCACAGATCCGATCCCACATCACCTTGAACGCCCGCATCTTGGCATTTTCTTCGATAAACCGGATCCCGGCATTTACGAAGAACGAGATCCTCCCGACGACCAATGCAAACTCCGACTCCGGAATCCTCTTTGACTCTTTCACCGCGTCCAGAACACCTATCGCCGTCGCAAGGGCGTAGGCGACCTCCTGCACCGGAGTAGCTCCGGCTTCTTGGAGATGGTAAGAACAGATATTTATTGGATTCCACTTTGGAACCCTACCCACGGTATAGGTAATCGTGTCGACTATTAGCCTCTTGGACGCCTCCGGTGGAAATATGAAGGTACCTCTAGAGAGATACTCCTTGATGATGTCGTTCTGGGTCGTTCCGGTTAGCACCCGCTCGTCGAGTCCCCTCTTTCTGGCCAGAGCGACATAGAGGCCGAGAAGCCAGGCTGCAGTAGAATTGATCGTCATCGAGGTGTTCATCTTCTCGATCGGGATACCGTCGAAGAGTTCCTCCATATTCCCGAGGTGTACTATCGGGACACCGACCTTGCCAACCTCACCCCGTGCCTGGGGGTCATCTGGATCAAATCCTATCTGAGTTGGCAAGTCAAAGGCGATTGATAGCCCCGTCTGACCCTTCTCGAGGTTCAATCTGTACAGTTGATTCGATGCCTTGGCGCTCGAATGCCCCGAATAGGTTCTCATAACCCACGGGGCATCGGGTTTGCTGAACCTAGCACTTTTCACTTGGTCACCCAAATCAGACATGGCCAAGACCATCCTTTAGCAGTTTCAAGTCGCCCGCAAAACACAGACCGCTCTACGGGCGAAAGCCTTGACTAATGGTAGTCGTAGAAACCACGTTTGGTCTTTTTCCCGAGCTGGCCGGCTGCTAATTTCCTCCTGAGCGTTGGGGCGGCGAGGGTTGCCACATCTCCAAACTCCCTATATAGAGCATCCAAAATTGCAACCGATGTGTCCAGGCCGACCAGGTCCAAAAGAGCTAGTGGACCCATTGGGAATCCACAACCCAGCTTCATGGACCTGTCGATCTCCTCGGCGGTGGCGACACCTCGCTCAAGAAGCTTCACGGCGCTATTGAGGTATGGGAAAAGGAGGGCATTAACCACGAATCCAGCTTCGTCTTTAACCAGCACCGCGTCCTTTGAACACTTTTTGACGAAAGTGGATGCCGCCGCAATGGTCTCGTCTGACGCGGTAATCGGCCGGACTATCTCGACGAGCCCCATGACCGTGGCTGGGTTGAAAAAGTGAATTCCGCAAACGAGCTCGGGTCTTCTCGTCGCCGCAGCAAGATCCACTACCGGTAATGTCGACGTGTTGGTCGCAAGGATAGCGCCGGGCTTTACGATCCGATCGAGGTGATTGAAAAGATGCTTCTTTACCTCCAGGTCTTCCACCACAGACTCGATCACCAAGTCGCAATCGACTAATTCATCTATCTCGGTAGTGGCTAGCAGTCTTGAGAGGGCCTCTTGGGCGTCTTGGGCTTCTAGGCGGCCCTTCTCTACCCTCCGGGCCAAAGAACGCTCGATCGCTCCCACCATGGAGACAGCGCTCTCCTGTTTACGAGAACGCAGAACGACTTCGAAGCCGGCGAGCATTGCCACCTCTGCTATCCCCGACCCCATGATTCCCGAACCGACAATTCCGATCTTGTTAATCTGCATAAGCCCAAAATACCGAATATTAATGCCCTTGTGTGTAGTACTTTGAATTCAATTGTCTCTTTTAGCCTCTAAAGAGCGATTGACACCGGAAATCCCCCGATTAGTCAGGTAAAAATCCATTTTCTCCCCCGATATCCATGCCAGAACTATCTAAGAGCCAAAGGCGGCGATGTAGCTTCTACATCGAAACGATTATCTACTAACAACAGTTCTGTAGCCACCAGAACCGACCGACGAGTAGGAGCCACTAGCATCCCATATATCTCCAACAGGGGCATAGCGACCTATGCCAGCAAAGTTCTGGCGGATTCTGCTCAAAGGTATTCAAGCTGAAATATGTTAGCTCCTCGTCTAGCGCTATCTGGGGAGAGTTTCACCACAACTGTTCTTTGGAGGTCTTGATATGTCGATTAAGAGCGCCAAATGGACCGCCAGGCCCGGGGTTTGGCAATCTCTGGGAACGGCGGAAGACCTGAAAATTATCGCAACCACACCAATGTTTCACCATCTCATTGCGACGTCCCAGATCTCCAGCGCAAAAGTCATGGTGGATGAACTAGGCGTACCAACCTTTGCAAGGGTGGAAATAGAGACTAAATCATTGATCGGTGCTACCTCCAAACTTACCGAAAGGATTGCGTCTGCGTCGATACTCGACAGTACAAATTATCCCCTCATAGTCTTTGAGTCGCACTCCTTTCAGCCCATGGTAGAAGGTTTCAAAGTAAGTGGGATCCTTCAGATCAAGGACAGGTCGATAAAGAAAGATCTGTCGATTAGCAAGCTGAACTGGAGCAATATCGAGGCCTTGATCATCAAAGGGCACGTCGATCTGATGGCAGCGGAGGTCGGCATCAGACTGATTAAGCGGAGGTTTTTAGCAAATACTTTGCGGATCGAGTTCACCACGAATTTAGAGTTCCTAGCCAATCAGTCGACCAATGACATCAAGCGCCAGCTCAGCTAGCGGCCAGTTCGCTTTTGGCAGTGACCTGAAACCGCTCGGACTCCCTGCTACCATAGCAAGAACTAATCCCGGGTTAGAGTCTAAAAACAAAGACGACCGTTGGAGGGTCGGAATTGTCGAATCGGAACGAACAACCGAAGCATCATAAAGATCATTCCCTGACAATTATTCTGTTCGTGATCGCAACAGCCCAGCTGATGGTGGTTCTAGACGCTTCGATCGTGAACATTGCCCTCCCATCGATGCAGCGAGAATTACACTTTTCATCCGCCTCGCTGGAGTGGGTGATTAACGCTTACGCCCTAGCGTTCGGCGGCCTACTGTTGCTCGGAGGTCGACTCGGAGATCTCTACGGCCGCAAGAAGCTATTTGTCATCGGGATCGTAATTTTCACCCTCGCGTCTTTTTCTGGTGGCTTAGCAACGAGTCAGTTATGGCTCATATCTGCGAGAGTGATCCAGGGAATTGGTGGTGCTATCGCTTCTCCGGCGGCCCTGTCTCTTGTCACCGACAATTTTCCCGAGGGCAAGGCGAGGGCCAAGGCGATGGGCGTCTACGCTGCTATGTCGGGCGCTGGCGCCGCCTTGGGCCTGCTTCTCGGTGGAGTACTTACCGACTTTGGGTCTTGGCGCTGGGTCATGTTCGTCAACGTTCCGATAGGTGTGGTTCTCAGTATCGTCGCGTCTAAAGTTTTGCACAAGTCAGACACCAAAACTGGCGGTCTAGACCTACCTGGGGCGATCTCTGTAACTTTGGCCGCAACACTTTTGGTCTACGGTCTATCACACGCTTCGACTAGCGGGTGGAAATCCTCGGTCACCGAGGTTACCCTCGCAGCCTCTGTCGTCCTGTGGATCGCTTTTTTCTTTATCGAATCCCGCTCCACCCATGCTCTCGTACCCTTGCGGATACTCGCTAATAGAAACCGTTCTGGCGCTTTGGCGCTGATGCTGTCCGTCGGCGCATCGCTGTTTGGAATGTTCTTCTTCCTCACACTGTTTATCCAGGACTTCCTCCGCTATAGTCCGCTGAAAGCTGGCTTTGCATTCCTGCCGGTGTCGATAGCAATTGTCGCTGCTGCCGGGGCAACTTCCCAGCTAGTGACCCGATTTGGTCCAAGGATCTTTCTCCTTGTCGGTCCCTTCGTAGCGGCCATGGGCTTAGTGTTGCTAACCAGAATCACCCCGAGCTCGACCTACTTGACGGGGCTACTAGGGCCGATGCTCGTCCTGGCTATTGGAGCAGGAATGACCTTCGTCCCACTCACCCTGACGGCGGTAGCGGGGGTGGTCAAAACAGATGGAGGGGTAGCCTCGGCGGTACTAAACACAACCCAACAGATCGGTGGCTCGATCGGCCTAGCGGTACTAGTCACCGTTTCACGGACTGCGGCCGCGAACAAGGCGACATCGCTATTACACCGGGCTATAGTCTCATCGTCGACTCATTCGATTTCCCCATTGGCTCAGGCGGCCATCATCTCCAAAGCGACCATCTCGGGCTTCGACACGGCCTTCTGGGCATCGGCGATCATAGCTATTTTGGGATTTATCGTCGTTATAGTTTTCATAAGGGTTAAACGGGACGATCTAGACCTCACAGGAGCCACTCTGCCTCTCTAGAGCAAGGTCAGGGAGGTCGACTAAACGGATCGCTAGCCAAATAGTAGCTCATCCCTATCATTGGGCAGAATTACGGCTCCTCGTAGACAAGCCATCTCAGAATCAAGGGGCTTGCCCGGATCTTTCGGATCAAAAAGCTCGAGCGAGTGCGCGGCCCACAGGACCAGCGGTTGGCTTAGCATAGAAGAGGTGGATCGACCCAGCCTCCGACCGAAGAGGGCCTTCACTTACGCACTTTACGCAATAGAGGCCTTTTACCGACCCCTGGGCTTGCAAAAAAAGAGGAGACTTCTGCTCGCACAGACATACGGAGATGTGCTTGAAATCGGATCTGGCAGGGGGGTATCCCTCCCTCATCTCCTTCATTCCAGGTCTATTACCCTGCTAGAGCCCGATGAAGCATCGGTCAAAGTCATAGAAAAAAGGATAATTGAACTGGGGGTAAAAAACCGAGCAAAGGTAATCGGGACCACCTTAGTTGACGCTTACCAAAATGGCTTGGTTAGAAACCATAGTTTCGACTCGATTGTATTCTCCTTCTCGCTCTGCTCCGTGGGCGATCCTCAGGTTGCGCTTCAGGTCACTAAGAGTCTTCTAAAGGAGGGCGGGACAGTCTTTTTCATTGAACATACCGCTGCTCGCAATCGAACGGTGAGGTCGATTCATCATGCCGTCGGCCCGTATTGGACAAGGGCTTCCGCTGGATGCCGAATCGAATCTGAAGCGGATAAGGATCTGCTTCGGGCTGGATTCTCTGAAGTATCTGCCGTAGAATTTCGCTTTCCGATGGGTTGGCCGGTCTTTTCCAAGGGGGTAAAGGGCTCTGCGAGGCTCATTCCCGCCTCGACGAATACCGGTCCAGGCGGCTAACACCAGCTCAAAGCTCGTCGCTAGACCACTAGAGCGGGATCTCAGTCCTCGCCTCAAGATCCGATATCGAGATTTCGCTTCCCGATGAAAACAGCTTGACGCCTCCGACTCCCTCCGTCCGCCAAGTACCGTCGCTCTCCCTTATCAGTGCCGTCCTTTCGTCGACCCCGGCCACGACAATCCCGCCTGAGGCCAAAGAGACCGTTCGCTGTTCTTTGGACTTGTCCCAGGTATCGAAGTGTGGCACGAAAGCGATCTTCTTAATCAGGCCGAGTCCCAGGGTCAAAGCCCCACCACGGGGATCCGACATGGGATCGGTGAGAACCATTCCACCAGCGGAGCTACCAGCAAGCACGGCACCCTTTAGCCAAGCCTCCCTGATTGCCGCCAGGGCTGGGGTGGCCTTGAGTACTGACCTAAGATGCATCGGAGATCCACCCGAGAGGTAGATGAACTTTGCGCTCTTGATTTTGTCGATAAACTCATCCCTAAATGCATCTGGGCGAGCAAGGATCATTACGCCCTCTACTGCGACGTCCAAGCTCTTGAAATATCTCGTCGCCCAGTCGATCGACCTTCGGGGGAACTCGTACGCCGCCGCCGTAGGAATCACCACGATCTTCTCGGCCCTCGATGATTTAATTAATTGCCCGTCGAAGCTACATCCTTCATTCCACTCGGCTCCTCCAACCAGAGCCAATGGACCCGGCGATAACTTTGACCTCTGTGACATCTAGACACCCTTTTTTATTCGCTAGCTGCAAGAACCTAACTTAATTCTCGCCAATACAAAACCATCTGACACGCGAGGGACTCTAGGTCAACCAGCTGGTTAGGCGAATTGATCTCGAAAACTCGCTAAAACCTGTGGTCACAAGGATACTCGCGGCGATTGTATTGCGTGACTCTCCAGCCGGGATCAAACGGCAATGAACTCCAAATCAGAACTAGCCGAGCAAAGTTGCTAGCTTTCAACCACGTCTTGGAGTCTCTCGACGACAACCCCAATCTCCGCCAGCCAGTTAAGAGCACCTTCGAGTTGAGTCGACTCCCCATCTAGCTCGCAAACTATCCAGCCTCTACCATCTTCGACCGATGCGCGCCTGATATTGGCCGAAACGTCAAAAGCCTTGGCGAGCTCGAAGATCACGGGCCTCTTCACCAAGTCGTCCAAGTAGACGAGCTTCACGCGTAATTGAGCCAAAGATCCTCCTAATCACTTCCCTTAACCAACAGGGCGTCGTTGAGACTACCCGAACGAAATCCCCTGGGATCCACGCTGAGATTCGAATATCCGAGCTTTTTGAATTCGCTCTCGATCTCATCCAGAACATCCATTAGGCGTTGGATCTCAGCAAGTGGAACTTCAACTTTGGCCCGGTCGCCAAAATGCCGCACCCTGTTTATCTCGAACCCGTACCCCCGTAGTATCGCCTCGGCAAGCTCGACCTTTTCTAGGGACTCCACCGTCACCGCAGTGCCATAGGGAAGACGGGAGGAAAGACACGGCGCCGAAGGCTTATTCCAGACCTCAATGCCAAGGAGACGCGAAACCTCCCTCACCTCATCCTTTGTCATCGCTGCCTGGACAAAAGGGAAAACTGCGCCTTGTTGCTTTGCGGCTTCCTGACCGGGCCGGTAATCCGACAGGTCATCCAAATTCACCCCGAGCACGACTTTGGCATCATGTTTCAATGCCAAAGGAGAAAGTGCTTCCATCAACGACGACTTACAGTAAAAGCACCGTAGAGAATCATTGCGTAGATAACGTTCGTCTTCGAATTCGCCAGTTGAGATCTCTTGGAAGTTGAGTCTCCAGTTGTTGGCAAATTCCTCGGCCCGAGCCCTCTCTTCCCGAGCCAGTGAAGCAGAAACTGACGTCACCACCAAAGCGTTATCCCTACCCAATACCTCTGTTGAAAGCACAGCGAGCAGCGATGAGTCGACCCCTCCGGAAAAGGCCACTACCACCTTTTCCAGGTCGGTAATCGTCTCTACGAGCCTTCCGAAGGCCGACATCGCCCCTACGCTTGGCTCCAACGGCGCCGTGTGGGTATCGTGAAGAGAAAGCAGTTCTAGATCCATCATCTCCAAGGTTAGGCGAAGCTCAAAGCCCCACCTACCTGACTATCTGCTCAGCTAGTTCTTCTGGCTCAAGTAGGACTCCCGTATAGAACTTACCAAACTCGCCATAGAGCGCCGAAGCCTCGTCGTAGCGCATCGTATAGACAACCTCCTTGAGGTCATCGGGCCTCTCAGCAAACAGGGTGACCCCCCACTCCCAGTCGTCGATCCCAGCTGAACCGGTGACCAGCTGAACTATTCTTCCAGCAAACTTACGACCAGAAGCGCCATGGTCGAACATTAATCGCTCACGCTCCTCATAGGGAAGCTGATACCAGTTTTGATCGGCGTTTCGTCGCTTGGACATCGGATAGAAGCAGATCATTGAGCTTCCCTTAGGTGGGAGCCTCTTTGGATAGAGGCGTAGCCTCCTTTGATCCTCTGGGACCTTCGCGGCGTATTCCGACACCTCAGTAATCGACACGTAGGAGTCCACAACTTCCAATCCAGATCGCTGAATCTCGGACTGCAACGACCTCAAGCGCAAAAAGTCACCGGCGACCGCCATGACCCCTAGATCCGCCTTATGGCCAAGAACCCCGAAAGTGACGAGTATTAGGCCCTCCTCCCTGAAGCCCTTACAGGCCGCCAGAAAAGCCTCCTTGTCGAAACCTACCCTAGGCTTACAGAACAGATGCAGTACTCCGAGGCCATTCCTCGGGGTTCTTTGCATCACTCCCTCTTCGTTCTTGACTGCCCTCTCGGGGTCTGTGACAGTTACAGATTCGCTGGAAACGTCGCTCAACTTGCCTTTACCTACCTTGCTCGACCATAGCTGCACTAGCGTCGCTCGTGGAGTCGATAACATCGATTACCTTGAAAGCGCCATCAGCCGCAGGAAATTCCGCCGTTATCGCCGAGTGAGACCTATGGGCCTCGGCGACGATTGTGTGGTACTTCTCCAGTCTCGCAATGAAATCTGGATCGTCATATATTGTTCCGTCGACGAGCGGACCTTGGGCCTTGTTCAAAATCGCCATTACATCCTCGCCGGTAAGGGTTTTGGTCGATTCAAGGGCATGGGCAACCGAAAGCACACCGACTCTGTTATCCTCCAGTAGCTTGATCGTATCCCGGAAAACCGTGTCGAGTCTTGCTTCGATCCGATCGGCAATCGACCTTGGCAGCTCCTTAGGTCCCGCCGGACGTCCCTGCTTGGTTCCAGCGCCAATTCCGGCGCTCTGGGTAACCCCATGAGAGGAAATAGTGGAGCCCATACCCCAATATCCCTCCATCAGAGTAGCGAGTACCGTTGCCCCTTCAAGGTCAGCGGAAACTCCTGAGGAGTTATCACCCATAAAGAACATTCGCTCGCCCGCTAGGCTCGCTAGGGCGACCATGATGTCAGCTTCATACTCTGAGCGCCAGTGCGTGAACTGGTCCTCTGGCGGAATAGACGCCACCATACCGAGATAGTTGCTGCCCTTTTCGATAGTAGCTATGTCAATGGTGAGGTGATGTCTGACGGTGGCGGCCATCACAGCATGACACGCCTCATGGATCGCCACAGCGTGGCGCTCTCTCTCGATATACTCGACGTCCTCTGGCGGACCCAGCTCCTTGAGTTGCTTGGCCAGGATAATGTCTCGCCAAGTGATCACGTCTCGAGAATCACGGATCGCAGTTATTAGTGCTTCGTTGACCAGATCCTTCATAGTTGCGCCGGTGGCATAAGGGGTAATGGTCGCCAACCTGTCGATCTCCTCGGTCGTCAGGTTGTGAGATACCTTGTCCAGGTAACCCATGTAGGTCCTGATTCGGCCGGCCTTCGACGGGTAGCCTACGCGGTAGATGCGGTCAATTCTTCCCGGCCTCAACAACGCCTCGTCAAGAGCCTGGGGAAGGTTGGTCGCCATCATGACCAATATTCTGTATTTAGGTGGACTCTTCGGCCTAAGACCGAAGGCTCGGCGCACCACCCTATTGAAAAAGCCCCTGGGCTTCTTCAGCCCCGATAGCTCGGTCAAAAGGGCCTGCAATGTCCCCGTACCTCCGCCACCTCCCCCGTTGAGTCCTCCCATACCGGCTATAACTTTCGACCTACGATTACTCCGGGGCGCGTCCTCTCCAGCTGAAGAGTCCTTTCCAAGTAAGAGACTCCTAATAGCGGCGTCACTCAGGTAGCTCATCCCATTGCATCCATAGCTAAGGTTGAAGCGATTATCCGCAAAGCCAAAAGTCCCTTGTGGCGCGAGTGCTCCCCTAGAGCCCAATGAATCAGCCTCGTCGAAGAAGACCACTACACCGCCGTAACGCAAGGAGAGCTTGCGCAGCTTTCGAAAGAGACTCTTGACCTTTAGTACACCAACACCCATGAACATGTTGATGAATGCGCCCGGATCCACAAATACGTAAGGGTTTTGGGTCTCGCCGGCAACCGCCTCGGCGATGAGTGTTTTACCAGTGCCGGGAGGCCCCCAAAGAAGAATTCCACCTGGGACGTAGCCACCCTTCTCTTCTATAGCTTCTGGGTCCTTCAGAAAAATGATGTTCTCTTTGACCCGATCGAGCACCGAGTCCTGCCCCCATACGTCGGTGAACCTGGTCTTGATATCGCCC
>JAKAPB010000271.1 GCA_021823045.1 Actinomycetes bacterium
ATAGCCCTTGCCGTCCGGGGTTAGGGCGGCACCCACTATCGGCTTGTTTAGCGGAAACGAGATCGACCCATAATTGCCCGCACCGCCAACTGGTGTTACTTGACCAGTTGGAGACGTAAGGATGTCACCGATTGGAGTTGGTGCCGGTGCAGGAGGTGGGGCCGGTACGGGTGGTGTTTGAATTGTGGTGGTAGTAGTCGACGTCGTAGTGGAAGTTGGCGCAGGTGCAGGTGCAGGTGCAGGTGCAGGTGCAGGTGCAGGTGCTGGAGTATAACCAGTTCCATCAAGCGAAACCTGAACCGGCGTGCTTTGGGTTGGTTGACTGTTTATCGTAAACGTTCCACTGATGGTCGTTGAACTCGAAGGTGAAAAGACGATTTCGACCACGCAGGTGTCGCCCGAAGCAATGAGCAGATTACTTGAACAAGTTGTCCCGGTGGCAGAAACGGAATAGCCGGGAGGAAGCGACGACAGATATGGCTGATCTAAAACCGATGCCGCAAGCGAGGAGGAAATTGTAAAAGTTTCGCTCTGAGACGAACCAATTGCGACCTGGCCAAAGTTCAATGTGGTCGGGCTTGGGCTTGTTGACAAGACGGCATTCTGGGAGCCATTGACCGGTGTCGACGTCGCTGTGAGGGTAGTCTCTACTGGGCTGAGCGGACTTGCGACGTTTGCCGTTAGGGTCGCAGCGAAGGTGCCCGCTACAGCTGGTGTGAATTCGATCCCGATGCTGCAGCTCTGCCCTGAAGAGAGAGTGATTGGTCCGCCCCCTGCTTCGCAGGAGTCACTTGTAATCGAATAACCATAATCGCTCGAACCGGTCGCCGAAGCGAGTGTAATTGGGGGAGACGAAAGCGGTATCCATCCTCCATTCGCCGTGATCGTTACGGTAGCAGTAGCGGAAGTACCAACGGTGATAGAGCCGGAGGGGGTAAATGGACCAGAGGCGATGCTCAGGTATGGGTACTTTGTGGTTCCAGAGATGAGAACTGTACCGTAACTGGTTCCTAGACCGTCAATTAGGGTCAATTGGGAGGTGTCAGTGGTCGGGGAGGCCTGGCCATCGTAGACGACGTCGAGTTGACAACTGGAGGCAGGCGCAATGGTCGCAGTACAGGTGCTCGATGACCCAACACTGAATACCGATGGATCTGCACCGGTTATCAAGTAAGGGGGATTACCCAATTGGATGGGATCGCTCGCTTGATTTGTGAGGGTCAAGGGATAGCTTGTTTGCGATCCAACGTAGGCGGTAATGGGTACAGAACCGCTGACCAGCTGTACCGAGCTCGTCTCTCCTACCAGGGAAATTGTGGGAGAGTTCGACAACGTGCTAGCGACGTTCAAGGTTCCCTCCGCACTTCCGTAGTAGGTGGGGATGTACGAGACGGAAATTGTGCAGCTCTGACCCGGAGCGAGGGTGCTGGAGCTTGTGCACGTCGTCAACGAAGTGTCGATGGCGAACTGGGAGGAGTCGGTACCCGAGATGGACATGGCCGACGGGCTCGGTTCTGTGATGCTGCTGAATCCCACATTTACAAGGGAGAAAGCTTTTGTCGAGACGACACCCGGGTTTGCCTGGATAGCCGTCAAGCTTGAGTCGGTAAGGGCTAGCGTCGGGGGAAAAGACGCGTTGCAGTCTTTTTCTGCGATGGTGGCAAAGTTCGGGGTACCGAGTCCGGTAACCATGTCGTAACCTGCTCCGGCTGTGTAGTAATTAGTGCTATACCCGGTCACGTCATATACGTCGTTGTTGCCAGATCTGATGTCATTGAATGCGGACGTGTCAACCATTGGATATAAGGCTTGGTTGGAGAGTGCTACGTTTACGTTAGTCGAGCTGCAGGCTTGATCGACGAGACTAAGACCCGCCGCCCAGAGTGGAGCGGACATCGATGTTCCGCCGACCTCGGACCAGTTGCTAACTGAAGTACAGCTGGAGCAGTAGATGTAGTACCCGTGTAACGGGTCCGCTGACGCCGACACGTCAGGCACCATGCGGCAGCCGGATGGGTAGCTGCTTGCAGGGCAATTGCTCGCATAGTCGGTACTCGCTGGGCTGCTTGATGAGACTACTGCCGATTGGTAGTTCGGGAGCGCAAATTGGGTGGAGACTCCTCCCCCGGATGCACCTAAAGAATTGTTCCAGGCAATTTCTTGTGACTTGGCGTAGCCGGAAATAGAGGTTCCTCCAACAGCGAGGGCATTTGGAGAGTCAGCCGGCACCGTGATGGAGAGCAAACCAGGCGAGCCGGAGCATTGAGAACCTCGATCTCCAGAGGCGGAGATGAAAGTCTTTCCCTGTGCAACCGCAGCCGATAACTCTGTATTGACCGATTGGGCTAGACCCGAGCTTGAGCCACTCCCTACTTCACAAACGCCCCAAGAGTTCGACATAATCGGTTCATTTGTGCTAGCAACCCATTGCGATATCGCATCGAGTAAGCCTGTGGAGCTATTTGGAGCACTATAAACAACTAGGCCCGAATTTGGGGCTAGCGAAGCGACCGTTTCGAGGTCCCCGGTAACTTCGCTATGACCTGAGGAAGTGCTTTGCGCTCCGCCATCGACCAAAGTGGTAGTTAGTGAGGGGGCATTGGAGCCGAAACAGCTATCAAAGGTAGTGACGTCGGAAGGATTGAAGGTGGCAAATTCTAAGAAAGCGACCGTTTGATTCTGGCCGGACTCGTTGGCTGCATAAAAGGGATCCATCTGGTAGTCGTAACCGAGGACCGATGGTGAGTTAGGGGTCAATTTTCCGATTGAAATTCCGAGCCTTGCGCTTGCACAGGCAGAAGGGCTGTAGGTGGTTGTCGCTGCCGTTGCCATGGCCGGACTACCAGTCGTTATTGAGCTACTCGGTGCGCCTATTGCGCCGGGGGTGAACTTCAGATAGTCAGATAATCCGACAACACTCTGTATTTCGTTTGCGAAGCTTTGCGGCAGGGAGGGAACCTTGATTGCTTCGGGCCTTACTCCGATGCCCGGTATAGATATGGACTGAATCGAGGTATTGAAGGCGCCCTGCATGGCGGAGACCGGCCCGGATATTTCGACTCTCATCCGCCCAACGCCAGTGGTGGTCGTGAGTCCTTTGGCTGCGAAGTAGGAGCTAATCAGGTTGATCGTGGACAAACTTTGCCCGAACTTCTGGCCTACCTCCTGGTGGGTTAGATAATGGTGGTAGTTAGGGTTGCCAGGTGTGTTGACCTCACTAGCGTAGCTCTGGAGCCCAGAATTAGCTTTCAGGGTCAGGATGACCCGCATTGATTCGTTGGCTGGTACCGATCCCTTGATCGTCACGCCAGCTGGCAAGGGGACGAAGGCTGGATTCAAGGGCGACAAAGCACTGGTGGCCGAAGCCGACCCTGCGGGCAATAGCGCCAGCAGGGTGAAGAGTGGAACTAACGCAAGCACCAGCCTGGTCCCGGCAACGGCTTTGGGCATACGAAGTTCCTTCCCGGAGGTACTCTTCAACTGCTGACCCCGCCTAACCCTTCTGTACCGAAAGCACTTTTCGAAAACTCTAGCAGCCACGGCCTTGACCTTGTGACACCGCATCGGCTTGCAAGAGTCTCGTAGCGCCAGAAGGTCTAGATGAATTAAAGATCTGCCTTCGGAAAGGTAGCGAATAGAGCGAGCGAGGACCAGCAATAATGTCTGGCCTGAGCAGACCTAAGTCCCCCCGTCTTTCGAATCTAACGAATCTCAAATGAAACGAATCTCAAATGAAACGAATCTCAAATGAACTGTGTGATTTTGATGTCTTATTTCCGGGCTAAGTGTCCTTTTACATAGAACCTTTTGAGCTGTTTTTCCCTTGTCCTGCTCGCTTTTTAACGAACCGGTCCCTTCTTAGTGTGGAGCTACTGATGTATTTAATGCAAATATGAAGAGGTCCATTTAGATCGGAGGTAGCCCGTAGCCAACGGTTATTGGGGATTTGGCGCCAAAATTAGATCGGCAGAATGACAGATATGTTCTTATACGGATGGCTATCGGTACCGATGATTGCTAAATGCGATTAAATGGTGATTCGAGGAGTGTCGATGATTTGCTCCGGGAAATTTCCGAGCTAAAGGTCGA
>JAKAPB010000272.1 GCA_021823045.1 Actinomycetes bacterium
ATTTACAACCGCTGAATTGAGTTCGCGCACATTGGTATTGCCTTTGTTGGTATCGGTCGTTCTGTACCCACCCACCTTCAGGCAAGGAAAGGCCAACTGCTGATGGATGCTCTTCTTTGATACGAATCACCCACTGCGTCGGTATATTGGCTATCCGCGAGGCGTATTAATAGCTTGGTATTCTAAACTCGACAGATTGAACTAGGTGGAGACAACGGAACTACCGCGAGATGGTTCCATCTCGGAACAAGTAAGACTAAGTAGTTGAGGGGCTAGGACTTGCGAAAATACCAGAAAACCTTCTCCCTACGTGCGATCGTTACGCTGCTGCTATCTGCACTTGCTATCGGCCTCCTGTTTGGAGACTTTCTCTTTGGTGGAAAGGCGGCAGCAACTCCACCCAGCAGCAATACACCAACTACCTTGGCTACTCAATTGAGGACAGGCTCCACGTCCAAGCCGACTTTGGCCGCGACGACAACCACGACCGACCCAGGCGAACTCCCCCAGACGAACCAGAAACCTTCGCTGTCCTCAAAATCATTGGCCCTTAGGATGCAGGAGTTATTCACCGGAATTGCTTCAGACTCCATAACCACCGCCTTAGGCAGCTACCTTACCCTCGACTCCTACAGACAGATAAAGGGGCTAAGCAACAACTCTTTCGACTATGCGAATCGCCTCCTTCAGCACTTCGCGCTAGATGTCGAAGCGGCACATGCCCTGTTTGCTTCCGAGGGACAGGTAAGCTATGTCGGTTTCAGGGCTGACGCCTCGTATGCAAATTGGGTGCTTCCTAACACCTGCTACAACAAGCTCGGGTACTGGCACCTGCCGGGAGTTAGGCTCCTTTACAAGGTCGGAGGGATCACACGCTCCATTGGGGTCATCTCACTAATCTCATATCGGGGCGAGTACTACGTGGTGCACCTCGGAGCAATTTCAAGACCTTCGGACATCGGATACCTAGATAGTCCGGCCATCGGCGTCGGGAGCTTCGGACAACCTGGTGGCTGCTAAAGGCTTGCTACCTTAGCGCAGCCATAATTAGCCGCGAAGCCGATCGGACATAGAGTGACTCCTGGTCGAAAGTGGGATTGAACTCGGCGAAATCGATCGCCATTACCTTTTGCGAAGCCACGAGTGTTTCGATTATTTCGTCGACCACGTGCATTGGCACCCCCATCGTCGACGGCGCGGAAACTGCGCCCATTGACCATGGAGGTAGGACATCAAAATCTACACTCAGATAGATAAGATCGAAACCTCCCAGGATCTCACTGATCAGAGAGTCGTCATAGCTTTGCATCTCCCTATCCAAGACATATTCGACCCGCCACTTGTCTGCCCTCTGAAAGAGTACTCCGGTATTGGCTACCTCCGAAACTCCAAGACAGATGTAATTGAACGCAATTTTCTCATCCCTCAAAGAGGTTGCGATCTGGAAAAAAGGGGTCCCGGAAGAGGGTATAGGGGTAGACCTGATATCGAAGTGTGCATCTAGGTTGACAACGGCAACCCGTCTTGTTCTGAGCTGATCCTCCCCAAGGTACGCCCTGATCCCCCCCCAAGTCCCCCAAGCGACTTCGTGTCCACCTCCGATGACCACTGGACGTCCGCCATTGGTCAAAATCCGTAGGACCGCACCTGACAGCTCCCCCTGCATCAGGGCTAGGTCTGAATCTTCGTTAGCGACTATGTCCCCCATGTCCAAGAGGGGCCTCGGGCCGTAATAGGCAAAGTTGTAGAGATGCCTTCTTAGCGCCAGAGGTGCCGCTTTAGCGCCGGGTCTGCCCGAGTTCGCTATAACTCCAAGATCTGAACAGAAGCCAACCAATACCGACGATCCATTCGCTGCCCCGTCGCTATAAGCGGAGATCACCTGATGGACTCGAAGCGCAGCGGTCCCTTCTCCTGAATCATCCCGAAGGACCATATCACTTCTATCCGTCGGTCTGAGCATCTCTGACGACTCCATCTGTAATTCGGTAAGCAAGTGGGGAAAGTCCCAGATAATAAGACAGTTCCGCAGGATGGTCTATATTCCACACGCAAAGATCTGCCCTCAAGCCGGTCTCGATTCGGCCCCGATCCCTATAGCCGAGGGCCTTGGCCGCATTGGCGGTGGTACCTCGCAGCGCCTCCTGCGGGCTCAACCCAAAGAGCACCGTCGCCATATTCATCGCCAACAGGAGCGAATAAAGGGGTGAAGTACCCGGGTTCGCGTCCGTCGCCACCGCCATTTCCAACGAGTGTTTCCTCATCAATTCGACCGGCGGGCGAGTTTTCTCAGTTAAGAAGTAGTAAGCACCAGGTAACAAAACCGCTACCACGCCTCGCTTTGCTAGATCCTGAATCCCCTTTTCGTCGACATACTCGAGATGGTCGGCACTTAGCGCATCGAAGCTCGCAAGCAGGGACGCACCAGAGGAGTTGGAGAGCTGATCGACGTGACCCTTGACAGCTATGCCGAGCGACTTTGCACGACCGTAAAGGGCCTTCAATTGCCCTGGAGAAAAGGCAATGGTCTCACAGAAGCCGTCTACCGCGTCGACCAAACCAAGGTTATCGAGCTCAGGAAGGACCTCCTCGACAAGGTAGTCAAGGTATGCGTCTCCCCGGTTCAAAAACTCTCCGGGAACGACGTGAGCACCTAGAAAAGTCGCCTTGACGCTAATGCCCAGAAAACCATTCAGTTCCCTCGCTACCTTTAACATCTTGGCCTCGGATGCTAGATCGAGGCCGTAACCTGACTTTATCTCAACAGAGGTCGTGCCATTCTTCGCCATCTGTAAAAGACGGAATTTAGCGAGCTTCAATAGCTCTTCATAGCTCGTCGCCCTAGTGGATTCCACGGTTTGGTTTATCCCGCCGCCGGCTTCGTTCATGGAGAGGTAATTGCCCCCTCCGAGTCGCGCTTGGTATTCGTCTATTCGATTTCCCCCATAGATGAGGTGGGTATGACAATCGATCAGTCCCGGGGTTATCCAGGCGGATTCGCAGGAAAGCACCTCGTAGTCCCCCGATGCTCCGGTCCAGCTTCCCCTAGGCCCAACTGCCTCAAGTAAGCCTCCCCTGATCGCAATCTCGGCATCTCTTTGGATGATGAACCGACAGTTTGCATCGGTGTCCAAGACGTTACAGTCCTTAAGTATCAGGCCCTTTCGGTCGCTCGACATCTAGCCCTGTCCCAACATCGGAAGCTTCAGGCCGACCTTCTTTGCCGCCTCAATCGCCGTTGGATAACCGGCGTCGGCGTGGCGCATAACCCCGGTAGCTGGATCGTTGAACAGCACCCTCTCAATCCGTCTTTTCGCCGCTTCGCTACCGTCACAAACGATCACGATCCCCGAGTGCTGAGAGTATCCCATCCCGACACCTCCCCCGTGGTGTATTGAGACCCAAGTCGCTCCTCCCGCTACTGCAAGCATCGCGTTTAGTAGTGGCCAGTCCGAAATTGCGTCTGATCCATCGGCCATCGATTCGGTCTCTCTATTAGGGGAGGCAACAGAACCCGTATCTAGGTGGTCTCTCCCGATAACGATCGGGGCAGAGACCTCCCCCGTCCTGACCATCTCGTTGAAGGCCAGGCCAAGTCGATACCTATCTTCGACCCCGACCCAACATATCCTCGCCGGAAGTCCTTGAAATGCAATGCGCTCCTTCGCCATATCTAGCCAGTTATGCAGGTGTGGGTCGTTTGGAATTAACTCCTTGACTTTGGCGTCGGTCTTGTAAATATCCGCTTTATCCCCCGAGAGGGCTACCCACCTAAATGGCCCATATCCCTGGCAGAAAAGCGGCCTGATGTACTCTGGGACGAATCCCGGAAAGTCAAAAGCCCTCTTTACTCCCACATCAAATGCCATCTGGCGAATATTGTTTCCATAGTCAACCGTTGGGATCGCCGAATCGGCGAACTCGAGCATCACCCGAACCTGCTTTGCCATCGACTCTTTGGCCGCCTTGATCACCCCATCGGGATCCAGATCCTGCTCTTTCTTCCACTTGGCGATGGTCCAGCCTTGAGGGAGATAGCCATGAAGCGGATCGTGAGCACTGGTTTGGTCGGTGACAAAGATCGG
>JAKAPB010000273.1 GCA_021823045.1 Actinomycetes bacterium
AAATTCATTAGATCTTGTTATAGCGGATCACTGCGACAACAGTTGCAACCCTCGGTCGCCCACTCAATCCGTGATCAAGAAGCTCCAATATGGCTCCGGAGCGCAATACACGTGCTGGCGCTTACAGACCCGCTCGAACGTCCCAAGCAGCGTCGCCCCGGGGGAAACTCGATGCGATAAGGAACTTAGTGTGGGCCTTCCGCCCTAAGCGCGGCGTTCTTCGATGGCTTCGGCTCACAGCCCCGTGGATTTCCAAACACAAAGTGAAACTACCAAAAAAGGCGGCATGTAGCTATGCAGATGTTTGCATAAACAGACTAACTATCCGGCGAATCCGTTACTGTTTTTAGCGCTTGGTTAGATACTGAGGCCTATCGGACCTGTCGCTTGACAAGGTCACCTTTTTCGTGAGACCCGACGACCTGCTTCACTCGAAAGTAGATCACCATCGGGACTTGCGAGCTGGCGTTCCAAAGCAGCGAAGGCGCCAATGATTTCCGGGGCCTCAAAGGCTCGGTTTCGCCTGCCGACGGTCACCTGCCGAAGGATTTCGGCTTCCACGAGGCGGGTGATGGCTTCGTTCGTCTGGACAAAGCTCCGGCCTATCAGTTCCGCAGCGCTATTCGTCGTCACGACTGGGGCTCCGAGTAATGCCCTAAGTAGCAGGTCGGTCGCCGAGTTAGCACGGATTCTTCCGACTCGTCGCCTCCAACCCCGCTCAATTTCTACGGCTCGCCTCTCGAAGTCCCCGGCGTCCGAGACCGCACGGTTGCATGATCCAGCGAAGCGACCGACCCAAGCGTTGAGTCCCGCAATCGCCGATTTCGATGCGGGAGCGCCAAGATAACGAAACTGTGTGAGTCCGTCGATGTAATCGCTCGCCCACGTGGCAAGGATGAGAGAGACGGGGGGTAAAACGCGGGTTGCGAGGCCTCGACGACGAAGGATGAGGTGGATGAGTGCCCGACCAGTTCTCCCATTGCCATCTACGAACGGGTGGATAGTCTCGAACTGTGCATGGGCAATTGCGGCTTGGGCAACGGCGGGTAGGTCGTCGGTGGATGAAAAGGCGCACAAGTCTTGTAAGAGGTGGTCGACGTTTTCTGGAGGTGGAGGGATAAAGGTAGCCGAGCACGGGTTGTAGGAATTGCCGCCGATCCAGTTCTGCTGATCCCTGACAACGCCTCCATGCGACTCCAGCCGTGTGCCGGCAAGGAGTCGACGATGGATGTCCAAGAGGAGGTCCATCGTGATCTGATCACCAATTGAGACGCTTTCGACGGCGAACATCATGGCATCGATGTTGTTCAGGATCTCGGCGGCGGTGACGTCCGATGCAGTTTCATAGGTTCCTCGGAGGAACTCGGCATGGAGAAGCCGTCGGGCTCCGATCTCCAGTCCCTCAATTCGGGATGATGCAACAGCTTCAGCACGAAGAAGGATGCGAGCGAGGGCCTCAGTGTCGACGAGGACCGTCGCCTCGGTGTTCAGACGAGCGATGGCAGCTTCGGCATCAGCGACGTCAGCGGCGACATCTCCGTCCAGAGTGATTTGGCGGTCCACGAGAGTGTCTGGTATGTAGGCTTCATACTCACATGTGCGGTTACCTGCACGCGATGGAGCCGAAAAGTCGCTGATCCAACGGCAACGGACAACCCTAGACATGGACCCTCCTTATTTAGGGTTATTATACAAACCTAAATAAGACTGCTAGGTTATCTTCGGTTATTTCTCTTTCGGTCTGCAGGCTCATGCGTTCTCCATAGACAGGTCGAGTGCGACCCTGGGCACGACGATGAGTCGTTCAAACAGGATGCAGGAGTCCAGGCGGCTTGCGCAGTCGTCGGAGATCTCATGGGAGTTGCCAACCGCCTCTTCTAGACGGGCATCATCGATCTCGGTTCTTGTCGATCTCTATGATCGTCCCGACGGGGTGACGGTCAATGGAATTTCAGCGGGAATTTCAGCGGGAATTTCAGCGGGAATTTCAGCGGGAATCGCCAAGTTTGGCGCTTTCCTTGGTATCTACCCCTCCTCGATCATAAAGAGCCACTTTGGTGTCTCGGGAGCACTCGAATTCTCCTTCGGCAAGGCGCTGATCGGAATTCTTCTCACCCTGTTGTTTCCCGAACCGGCCGGGAAGAGCCTCGATGAGCCATCTGGAGAAGGGGCCATCGCCTCGGCAGAGGAGATCGTTAGATCAGCGGAGGTGACCCGACTCTAACAAGGCCGCCAGTCGGTCGTCGACCTGCAGGGTGGTGTGGAATCCCTAACTGACCAGGAAGAGAAGCTATCACAATCAGGCGACAAAATGTGGGATCAATCTAGCTGGGTTATTTCAACTAGGTTTTGGGCTGTTGAAGTTCAGGAACACATTTGGCTTCCGGCTAGCTGACGATATCCCGTCCCTGCCGTCGAAGGACACTCGGGGTTTTTGCATCGGTATGCGGAAGTGGCAATGGGAATTTATACGCCATGGACCAGGGTGTCATTTACTGGCAAAGTCGGAGAAGTGTTGGTTATAGTTCCCATTGAAGAGCAGTCCCGGAGGAAGACTCGCTATTTTTTCGCTCTTCCATCGACCCTTTCTCCGCCTACTACTCACCACTGGGCAGGGTCGGCTCCTCCCGGAATGTTAGGTTGTCTGATTCAGATTTCGAGAAGAAGAGACCTTCAAGGGTTCACTCGATAACCATTTGCACTCCATTCTGCACTCGTTTCTCCATGTGGCTTTTTGACCTTTGACCTTGCTGTAATTAAGCGAAGTACCCATTTATTTATTATTTGATCTCGGGGCATGACATTTTCAAATGGAGCGACCTACGATCGAAGCTAACTATCACCCGCACTTTTGGCCTCAGTCCCGCTATTTGATCGGAGACCGTGGCCGGTCGGTGTCGGCCCTGAGCAGGGAGGAAGAGTTGACTGAAATTGAACTCGGGCAAACTCGGAAGGTCGAACTCGCCGCCAAATATTTGAGCACCGCCTCGATGGAGACGGCCCTCGGCGTAGAGGATTCGGCGGAGATGGTCGCAGCTAACGCAGAATCGATTACCGCAATTGCGGCCGCCGCCGAAGAACTGAATGCATCGATTTTTGAAATCTCAGGTCACATATCGCAAGTCTCCGATTCGACCTCGGTGGCGGTGAGTTCGGCTCGTGAAACCGGCAAGGAACTCGTTAGTTTGGAGGAGGCTTCCACAAACATAAAGTCTGCCATCTCTGTGATCGAGGCCATCTCAAGAAGGATAACGATATTGGCACTCAATGCGTCGATCGAAGCCTCTAGGGCCGGAGAAGCCGGAAAAGGTTTTGCGGTTGTCGCCAATGAGGTGAAGTCCCTCGCTGCGGCTACCTCTAGTGCTGCGACCGAGGTTACCGACCAACTTCTCACCATCTCGAGCCTCATCCAGATGGCAAACGTAAGGGCCAAGGAGACCATCGACTCCAATGAAAAGATCGCCGTTGCTCAGACCCAGATCGCCGAAGCGGTAGCACAGCAGTCCGCAGCCACCGCCGAGATTTCCGGACTCGCCGGGTCGACGAGCCATACGGCCAATGCGGTAACTGAGCTACTTGGGACAGTTGCCGCTGACGCTTGGAGGTCTATGGCATTTGCCAGCTACCTCGAGACCACTTTCGCCTCCGACCAATACAACGACTTTGCCTTAGGTGTGGTCGGTGGCTAGTTCTTGAATCGGTGTGAAGATCTTTTGAGAGAAGTATGTGTAGCAGAGGAAATGTCATGTCTCTGCGGATTAGGGGCGTGGTTTAAATGGAGCGGTTAGTACAAGTTGATAGTCAGCTAAAGGCAATAATCTCCCAAGCCGTCGCCGCCCACGGTAAGTGGAGGTACAGGCTGCGCATGGCTGCACAAAGCGGCTCGGGGATCGATCCGGAAGAGGCGAGTCGAGACGATATTTGCGGGGTTGGCATCTTTCTATACGGCGAGGGCCAGGCTAGATACTCAGGTTCAGATCAATTCCAGGTCGTCAAGGAGTGCCACGCCGCATTCCACAGAGTCGCCGGGCAGTCAGCGGCAACCGTCCAACGAGAAGGCTC
>JAKAPB010000274.1 GCA_021823045.1 Actinomycetes bacterium
CCTTTCGTTTTTGATACCCTCGGCGTGACAACAGAAGCAATTGACAGTGCATTCGTGGAGGGACCCCAAGAGCTTGCCGAGGAGATGCACTCGGCATGGGTGGCATTTGTCAAGACGCTGGATCCGGGCTGGGATAGCTATTCGCCGGAGCATCGGGCGGTCCGCATCTTCGGCGATGAATCCCGGGTTGAGGTAGACCCACGCGGCGAGACTCGAGAGGTCTGGAAAGGCGTTCGGTGATCTTTGCCGACTGGCGAACTGGTTTCCAAATGTCCGGGAAAATGTGGAGCTTGGAGTGAAAGGCTCGCCTTTTGAGCAACTATCAACCCTACCAAGTTGGGCGAGAGGATTTCTTTAGCTATCCGATGGGCCTTGTAGGTCGATTCACGACTCTAACTATTAGTCTCAAGCATTCTGGTACTCGGCGGTGAGATGATAGGGTATTAGTTGTATAGTGCATCCAATTTACCGATTTGGAACAGCTTTGTTCGACTGCTCGTGGGTTGTACTCATGGGTTACAAATATAGGAAAGTGGCTTTCGATTAAAGCCTTTGGCGATTGGTTCTACCCCGACTGGGTGGATAGAAACATTAAATTGATCTGGCTCGCAAGGCTGGCGATGAGCGCTGCGAGGTCATTGGCGGGAGTAATTGTACCCATCTATCTCGCCTTGCTCGGTTTCAATGCGACCAGGCTAGGCGAACTCTTCGTTCTGGTGGGAATAGTATCGGCCTTGATGTCGTCGCTTGTTGGGTACCTCTCTGACAAGATAGGCAACAAGTTTGCACTGGTGGTTTTCCCGCTACTTGCGGCCATGGCGGCGATCTATTACGCCTTTTTCTCGCACATCGTCGGTCTCTACATATTTGCCGCTCTCGGTTCTTTTGGGAGGGGTGCGGGTGCCGGTGGAGGAATGGTCGGGCCATACCAACCGGCGGAGAGCTCATTTTTGACCCAAGGTGTACCGGCCAAATTCCGTAACGACGTCTTTGGACGAATTTCCCTGATGTCGACACTTGGGGCCCTGCTCGGGGCTTTATTAGCGGTATTTGCCCCGGGGGGACACCTGAAAGCTACCGACCTGAGTGCCGCCTTTAGATTCTCGATGCTGCTTATTGCCGGATTGTCCATCTGCGCTTCACTACTGGCACTTGGAATCAGGGAAAAGTCTGAGTCGGCTAAGCTCCGCAGGGCCCGCTCCGACGGAGGCTTCTGGCCGAAGAGGTCGATGAAACTTCTCTTCAGGTTTTGGGCCACAAACTCCCTAAATGGCATTGCGGTTGGAATGTTTGGGCCATTCATCACCTACTGGTTCTTCAAACGATTTGGAGCGGGACCGGCAAAAATTGGTTTTCTTTACGCGATTGTGAACTTAGCTTCTCTAAGTTCAGCGATATCTGCAGCTCCACTGGCGCGACGTTTCGGCATAGTAAAAGCCAGTACCTTTTTGCGCTTTGCCCAGAGCATTCTGCTTTTCCCGCTCGCCCTGGCGCCGAATTTTATCGTTGCTTCTGCGATCTATTTGGTCAGGATGCTCGCACAGAGGGCGGCATTGCCGCTGCGTCAGTCTTTCGCAGTAGCGATGGCGCACCCCGATGAACGGGCAAGGGTTGCGGCCCTTTCAAACCTCCCCAGCCAGGTATTTTCTGCTGCCTCGCCTTCCCTGAGCGGCTGGATGTTCGATAATCTATCCCTTAGCATTCCCTTTGAAATCGGGGGTCTGCTGCAACTGCTCAGTGGCTTGTTGTATTATCACTTTTTCAAAGCCACCAGACCCGAAGAGGAGCTCGACGAATCGGGCTAGCTTTATAGGCTTTCGGCCACGAGTCGACCTGGAATTTAGTCGACCTGGAATTTAGTGGACCTGGAATTTAGTGGACCTGCAAGATAAAGGTGAGGTGTGGGTTGTCACTCTTAGGACGGGTGCAACCGCCACTCTCCTCCTTGTCCGGCCTGAGATCAGCTGGGGTGGGTAACGAAGCGGATGATGGCTCTATATTGGCCACTGCGGTGAGTTTCAGGGCGCGACTTGGAATTCTCCATTGCTATGGGTCGTGTTAGCTGCGGTTTCGTGAAGTATAACTATGATTTGGGCCGGGGATTCTGGAGGCACGAGTTACGTATCGGATGGCTCAGATTTCCAGGAGCCCCTTAATGTCTCCATGGGTGAAAGACTCACCGAGGCGTGCGAGACAGAGTTTCGAGGTGGAGAAGGCCCTGGTTTGCTGTACGCCTTGAGAAGCCAACGACGTGCGGATTTGTCATGAAGTTCCCTTCATCAGTAGAGATCACCGAAGCGGATAGTGGGTGGATCTATCGTGAGTCGCTTCAGTCGCCCGTTTTATTAAAAGTCAGAATCCGCCGTCAAGGTCCTCGACACGGCCCCTCGATTGGTAAGGAAAAGTAGGGTGACCGTCGACACCGGCCGATTGCTAACCCGTTCTATAGCTTCTTTATAGGTAGTTGCCTGGGATGAGTAGTCGCTAACCCTCTTGTCAATAAGCCAGTCGGTAGCGAACTCGGCGGTTTTATAGTCCACTATGTGCAGGGAGCCCTCCTCTTCGAAGAGAAGATCCACGTACCCCTCGAGTATGCCCCCTCCGCTAATTTCACTGCAGAAATACATCTCTTTCCAGTGTGTTTTAAGTGCGGCCCGTTTGAGAACGCCGCTATCGCAAGCGGCGAGGACTAGACCCACGACTCGATCAAAATGGACCTCTGCATCGTGTTTGTGACATGCTTCAAGTACCGCAGTGCGAACCAAATCGATCAGCTGGTCGCTGAGCGGACCGTCTTTAGGCGAGTCCTTTAGCAAAGAGATATCGAAGATCGAAAGGGCGAAGTGGACAGCATTACCAATAATCACCGATTCACTTCCCGCTTCGAAGTCGTGACTTAGGGTCGGGGTCTCTAGAACTATCGCGCTATCGACCCAGTTGTCACCCGTTGCCGTTAGGACGAGTGACTCCGATGCTGCTGCAATTGCTTGCTCTGTTAGTCTGAAATCGGCTTCTGCATCGTAAAGTCTCGAAGATGTCGAGGCGGGCGCTCTGCCACTTCGGTGTTTAGGTGAAACTGGGTACTTCTCGGTTACCCAAGTAACCGGGATTGAGAATTCGTTGATCGTGTTTGTGATTAGTTCGGCGCCGCCTGGTGAAGTTGCAGCTTTGACGTACTTACGATATGTCGAAATGAACAATAGATCCCTTGCCCTTGTGCATGCTACGTACAAAAGTCGGCGAAACTCTGCGTCTTGTGATTCACGGTCCATCGCTATCCACTCGTCGAATCCCTCGACGGTCAACGCTGAATTGATCTTGAGGAGGGGTTTCTTGGCGTCTGAGAAACCTAATGTGTGGGACGTTGCTGAATTGCTCTGACCAATACCAACCAGAAACACTACGGGAAATTCGAGGCCCTTTGACGAATGGATTGTCATCAATTTTATCTGGTCTGTGTCAGGTGGTGGGGGAAGCTCCTCAATTGCCTTATCGGTTTCCTGGCGAGAGCGCGCCCAATTTAGGTACTCGCTTAGCGTCCCCCGTGGCGCCTTTTGCCCCCAAAGGCGAGCCTCTTCGAGGAGTAGTCTGTATCTTGAACGGCTCTGCTGAGGTTTTCTGTCAAATTCCGCGATCTCAAAGCAGAGTCTCTCGGAAACAATTGATTCGATCATTTCGTATACGTTCATGGACGCGAGGGCGAAGCGTTTTTGCTTCAAATAGCTAAGTGCTCCAGCTACAGAGCTATCCCCGTCACTCGGTGGAGGGGGATCGAGTTCAAAGTTGATTCTACGGTCGAGATCTTTTATGTAGTGGTATATTTCCTTGTCCGAGAGGCCGAAAAGTGGAGACCTTAGGGCTTTGAGGACGTATATCTCGTTCCCCGGGTCGTCAATTGCGCTAAGGGTGTCCAGTACATCATTGATCTCGGGTGACCGATAGACCGAGATTATCGAGCCGATGGCGTATTGATAGGGGGAGGAATCCAACTCCTGGATTATCGAGTCAAACCCCGACCTTCTCGGAGAGAGTATCGCTATGTCGGATTCGTTGATC
>JAKAPB010000275.1 GCA_021823045.1 Actinomycetes bacterium
TACTATCCGACGCTGAATCGGCGCAGAAGATGGGTAATCGGGCGATCCTGAGGGCTCGTTCGAAGTTTTCCTGGAAGGCCGCAGCCTTGGGGACCATTGACAAATATCTAGAGGTGCTCGACAGAGGGACCGCCGGTCGCTCCGAGACCACCGAAGCTACCTCTAGCGACAGCGATGCGTTCCTAGACGAGGTCGCTCCCTAATGCTCACTGTTGACTTTGATCGTCTACGGCTGGCCAAGGGAGGGGTCCTTCTAGATCTCGGCGCTGGGGGTGGTCGCCATAGCTTCGAGGCGATGATTAGACAGACCAGGGCGGTTGCCGTCGACCTTGATGAGGCTGGCTTGCGTGGAGTCTCGCAGTACGCTGCTGGCCTTGCTAGCTTGGAAACATTGGATCGATCCAAGGTCGAAGTCCTTATGGCGGATGCGAGGGCGCTTCCCTTTAGGGATGACTCGTTCGACTCGGCTATCTGTTCTGAGGTGTTGGAACACCTAGAGGAAGAGTTGGCGGTGATCGAAGAGCTCAGGAGGGTTACTAAAGCCAAGGCGGTCGTAGCGCTGACTGTTCCGTCCTTTTTCCCCGAGATTGTCAATTGGTCGATCTCAAAGGAGTACCACTCGGCCAAGGGTGGACATGTCAGGATTTATACCAAATCTGAGCTGGCGACCTTGGTCAAAGGCGTCGGATTTTCGGTTCTGGGATTCAAAAGGGCCCATGGCCTACACAGTCCCTACTGGTGGATCAAGTCGTGGGTCGGAGTTGGGAACAGTTCGCACCCACTGGCTAGTTGGTATGAGTCGTTGCTGGTAAAAGATATGTTTAGCCCGAATAGGCTCTTGCGAACATTCGAGGAACGGACAAACTGGATACTTGGGAAATCCCTGGTTGTCTACCTCCAGAATGACAAAGACGAAGGAGTTGGCACGTGACCCAACTTGTAATCGGTCGGGGGGAGTGGGGCCCCGGAGTACTCAGTCCAAGTCAAGCGACCGACACCATCGACTACTTAGTCGGACTTCAACTTGACAATGGGATGTTTCCTTGGTACCCGGGGGGACACGCCGATCCGTGGAATCACTGCGAAGTTATCATTGCCCTCTCCCTTTATGGCGAAGTCGAGGCCTGCGCAAAGGGACTGGCTTGGCTTCTAAATGCGCAAAATAAAGATGGTTCCTTCTGTCACTACTACCTGACTAGTGGGGTGGAGGAGCCTCGCAGGGATTTGAACACCACCGCCTATATAGCGGTGGCCTTTATGTCTGTTTTCGCCGGTGGTCTAGACGAAGCGACCGCCAGGGAGATGTGGCCGTCGGTCGCCAAGGCTATCGACTATGTGGTCGGACTCCAGTTCGCTAACGGCGCATTCCCGTGGGCCGTAGACCCTGACGGATATGTCCATCAAGGTTCGATGCTGACCGGGTCATCGTCGATCCTCTCCTCCTTGGAAGCGGCAAATATCATTGCGGAGGAATTCGGTGAGGTCCGACAGGACTGGCTCAAAGCGGAGGATGCCCTCAGACGTACGATCTCCTTTAGCCCCGAACTCTTCTTGGATAAGTCGGATTGGGCGATGGACCTCTACTACCCATCCTTGGTTGGGGCGCTCGATCTGAACAAATCCCGTCGGGCATTAATGCACTGCATTAAGGATCGTCTAGTTGTCGGCTGGGGCGTCAAGTGCAAGTCCACGTCGAAGTGGGTGACGGCTGCGGAAACCTCGGAACTGGCGATCGCCCTCGCAGCAAACTACATGTGCGATGATGCGAGGAGCGTCCTTGCTTTGACTGGAAGATTCCGAGACATAGATGGGTCCTACTTCACTGGCTTCGCCTATGAGGCCAATAAGAGCTTTCCCGGTGACGAGAGGTCGAGTTACAGCGCCGCAGCGGTATTGATCGCCGATTCGCTCGTCTCTTTGGGTCATGGAGGCGGTCTGGCCGGGATGCTTTGGTCGGCCCTAGCCTAAAGCCGAGGCGTCTTTTTTAGGATCCTCAAAGAGCCCACTTGGGCCAGCTCGATGAAGTCCACCGTGTGGATTGCGTAGGTGTATATTTCAAACGGTGGACGTCCGCCATCTTTAGGGTCAGCAAATACGTCGTGGATCATCAGGAGACCTTCTTGATCAATTTTTTCTTTCCAGTAGTTGAAGTCGTTCCAAGTAACGAGCGAACCGTGTCCGCCGTCGATAAATAGGGCGGCGATCGGGTCCTTGATCAATCCTGATACAAGGGTCGACTCGCCGACCACTACGGTCACGAAGTCCTCGAGATCCGCCAGTTCTAGCGTGTGTCTTAGGGTCGCCAATGAGTCAAATCTCCCAGTGCGAGGGTCCAGAAGGTCGGGATCGAAAAACTCTGAGGGAGGGAGCATCTCTTGGGATCCCCGGTGGTGATCGATGGTGATAAAGGGCCTCTTGCGGATTCGAGCCGCTTCGCCTAGGTATAAAGTTGACAGCCCGCAGTAGCTACCAATCTCGACGATCGGTCCGGATACCCCTTCGGCAACGCTCAATGCGTGCTCGAACAGCGCCAGACCCTCGGGTTCGGGCATGAAGCCTTTGGTTCTAGCGGCGAGTTCTTTCAGCCGCTCCGGAAACTCTGTCATCTGCAACCCCGTCTCTTTTAGTCCGATAATGACCGTCTGGCTGCAATATATTGTTTTGTGTGACAGACGGTCTAAATACCGTTGAGGCTTTTGCTACATAGATAATGCGACCTCGGATACTTCGACGCAACCTTGTAGGGTCAAAACTTCTATTTCAGGTACTGCGCTATGCGGCCTGAGTAGTTCTGCCTGAAGCGTAGACCCACCTCTAGTTTCTCAAGCCCCTGATCGACGGTCTTTTGACCAGTGGATAGCTGATTATCTTTGGCAAATTGCCTCACTTCGGGGGCGAGGCGATAGTTCTCTTGTGCGTAGAACGTCGAGAAGCTGTCGAGCATCCTCGGCAAGGCATTGGTCGGGAACTTCTCCTTCATCTCTTGGAAGTTCTCCTTTAAAAAGCCAAAGATGATCTCCGAATTGAAGCGATTGGCCATCGCTCTTGCAAGGACGAACGGAGCGTTTTGAGACCTGATTTCTCCAAGACACATCGCAGCCAGTCTCGAGGCGAGCCTGGCCTGGCTGAATCCAGCGAGACCATTCAAAAAGCGCATCTCTTCTTGAGGGGTCGAGGGATGGCGATAGCGATCGAGCATGAAAGCGAATTCGGTCTCGTCTCCGTGGTATGCAACGACCTTGATGACCGAGGATGCAATGTCTGAATCGAGGGCAGAATCCCCCGCCATGTCCTGTCTGAAAGCGTCAAAGCAATTGTCTTTTACCTCCGGGTCGTCTCCGATTATCCCCATCACGTCTATGGCGATCGATCGAGAGACTTTGTCCTGAGGGGAGTCGGACTCGCGAGATGTAAAACCGAAGGCATCATAGATCTCGCCGAATACCTCCTTGGCGAACTTGGCGACGAGTGGCCTCTCTGGCTCTTGGGATATGCGATTGATATTGGTAATAAAACCTTGCAAAACTGCTAGGACGTTCGGGTCCCTTTCTGTAGTTATGTTTCGGGCGATTCTGATCCCTTCAGAGAGGTCGAGCATTTCGGCTTGTACCAGTGAAACGGTATCGGATACAAACTTCAGCCTCTCTAGTGTTTCTAGCGATCCGTAAACACCGGATATCTCTTGGGCTAATTGAGGTTCGTACCTTGACCTATAAAAGCCAGACCCGTGGACGTTTATCAGCGGCGTTCGACTCGCAGCTTCGACCACTTTTGGTTCGGCTCCAAGGAGGATCTTCTCGTGTCCACCAGAACTCGTAGAGATCGCCATGGGTATTTGCCAAAGGTCGCCGACCGCCCCTTTAGGGTCAGACTCCCTCGAAAGGTACCGGAAGGGCGATTGGGATATCTCTATTTTCGTCCCGACGCGTTTCGCCGATACTACCGGGTGGCCTCCCTGGAAGATCCAGGTATCCATGATCTTTCGAACTGGCTCACCCGTCGCCTCCTCCAGGGCATCCCAGAGATCGGTAGTCTCGGCATTGGCGTAGGAGATCG
>JAKAPB010000276.1 GCA_021823045.1 Actinomycetes bacterium
TGACCCGGACACGACCTTGGAGAGCCAGAAGAAACGGAGTTGGCAGGTCGGTCAAACCCACGGTTTAGTTGGGGTAGAAGGTACCTTACTCACCCACGCGGCGACATTATTTCGGCGCATTCTCAACGATCAGCTCAACCTCAGTCTACTTTCTCCGAGACAGAAGCACCACTTGCGAGCGATAGCCGAAGTCCGGATGCAGGACGATCTAGAAACCCAGCTACGGGCGACAGATAGCCTCAAGGAGTCATACTCCAAAGTAGTGACAAGCAAGCTACCTGATACCAGATTACGCTGGGCTGACCTAACAAAACTCGAAATGGATACCCTTTCACAGTTACCGGGCATCGTCCTGGTTCTGCTCCTACGACTCGACAATCAGAAGACATTCACAATAGAAAAAATATCTGGGATCCTGTCTACTAAAGCGGAGGAGACACTCTCAAACTTCGGCTTAGAAAAGGCCGACGGGACTCCCGCTGCCGGATCGATTTCAGTCGTTCAATGGCGCGGTCCATCGATCCGAGCGTGGGAACAATCGGCCATTTATAGCTCGGGGCGCTTCGACAGTGATCCTGATTCCAGCACTTGGCACGAAATGGCAAAGCAATTTGGCTTTCGTTCTATCCTTTCCATTCCTGTGCTGGATTCCATAGGTCGACCAGTAGCCGGACTGGTACTTTTCGGCAACCTACCCAATCAGTTCGAATCTCACTGGATGAAGCAGTTTGCAATTGGGGTGGGTAACCGTTTTAACGAACTCTGGAAGAGTCGTTCGAGCGGAGCAGGAGAGGTAGTACTATCCCCCGATGTAGCCAATTATTACCGAGAATGTCTCTTTAGCGGTGGCTTCACCTCATATGTCCAGCCAATAATTGACCTTGCTTCCGGCGAGGTGGTCTCCGTCGAGGCATTGGCTAGGCTGAAATTACCAAACGGGCGAATCGTTCCTCCTGGCGACTTTCTACCGCTGCTTGGAGAACTTGAGATGGAACAGCTTTTTCGGCTAGCTCTGGACCGCTCCCTCGCCTACCTTGCAGAATGGGACAAAATAGGAATTCGGCTAAACATTTCGGTAAATCTCTCTCCAACCACCCTGGTGGCTCCGGATTGCGCCAATATAATTAGATCGTCGCTGGATAAATGGTCTATTCACCCTTCCCGCCTCAGCATCGAGCTCCTTGAAAGCGAAAGATTGGACCACCAAGCTAGGGACGCGTCGATCGTCAAACTCACGTCAATCGGTATAGACCTCGCGATGGACGACCTGGGTGAGGGTTATAGCGGACTAAGAAGGATGTCCGAAGTTCCTTTCACAACGATCAAGATCGACCGAAGTTTAATGGCTAACCTAACCCAGCGTCCAATACAGACAATGGTGGTCATTGACACCCTGAACACGATGAGTAGTAGCTTAGGGATAAAGGTCGTATTGGAGGGTCTCGAGACTGAAGCACACCTTGAGATGGCGGTGTTACTTGGCATACCTTTCGGCCAGGGCTACTGGATCGCTATGCCGATGCCCGCCGAAGATATTCCAGGTTGGAAGGGTGGCTTCGCTTTCAAATCAAGCCCGGGCTCGATTCGCACCTATTTGGGTGGATTAGCCCATCACTGGAAATTTGGACACTCTGGCCCAGTAGAACTGTGCCCACTTTCCTTGCTTTTTGACATGAAAGGTGGAGTTCCGGTCGAGATCCGGCAACTCCATGCGAGGATACACTCACGAGACACGGCCGACGGTTCGAGCGCAGAACTTTCCGACTGGTTACAACGGGAGATCCAAAATGGAACTTAGACCGCCCAAAATCGACAAGTAGACAAGCTCCGTGTGCTAAAGCTTAAAATACCAAGCTACCATTTAGCGCCCACAAATAACAGTGGCGACCGCAGCAAACCAAGCTACCTTATAGCTGCTCACCAGTAGCTTCAAGGTTCCACGACACCAACTCCGTCCTTCCCGATTCTTTAGTCAAGGAAAATCGTTTAGCCATAACCTCGAAAGCTTCCGGACTCTTGTCGATAAGAACAAACCTCCGTCCTAGCGCTTCGGCCGCCGCCCCCAACGTGCCGCTACCAGCAAAAAAGTCCAGCACCCAGTCCCCCTCTTTTGTACTGGCTTGCACCATGCGCCGCAGTATCCCAACTGGCTTTTGCGTTGCATAGCCAGTCTTCTCCTTTCCTGTGGGCGAAACGATCGTGTGCCACCAGACGTCGGTAGGCAACTTACCTATCGCAGCCTTCTCCGGGGTCACGAGGCTGGGCGCCATATAAGGCTCCCGATCCACTTCAACAGAATTGAAGTAGTAGCGTGAAGGATCTTTCACGTAGACCAGTATGTTGTCGTGCTTGGCGGGCCAACGAGACTTGGATCGAGCTCCGTAATCATAGGCCCAAATGATCTCGTTTAGAAAGCATTCGCGTCCGAAAAGAGCATCCAGCATGACTTTTGCGTAATGAACCTCTCGGTAATCCAGGTGGAGGTATAAGGTTCCATCCTCCTTTAGAAGGCGACGAGCATGCACGAGTCGTGGTTCCAGAAACTCCCAATAGTCCTCGAAAGCGTCATCGTAGGATGAAAGCCTCCCTTTTATCGTCTCATAGCCCTGACCTTTGAACCCAATCCTCCGCCCGGTCTCCGAGCGGACCGTCTTTAGGCTCTGGCGACTCTGCGTCCTTCCGGTGTTAAATGGTGGATCGACGTAGATCATGCTGAAGCTGGCATCTGGAAGGCATCGCAGCACACTAAGGTTATCACCCAATACCACCTGATTCGCTCCGGAGTAACTCCAGTTGAGATCGATCACACAAATTATCCTACATGAGCGCCAGGTTCTCCTTCTCTATGACCTTTACAAGTTGGCTCGCAGTACTTAAGGATGACTCTAGCGATGTCGTCCGCCGCAAGGTAGGAGACATCGCTAGAGTGGTGAAGGGTAGATCGGTATCAAAGCCACATCAATTTTTAAGGAGCAAACTTCGCTGTTCCAATCCCTCCAACCTCAATGTGCGCTTCCACCTACGATATTCAGCTATGGGACTCTCGACGCGACCGGAGCAAGATCTAAATTTTGTGGCTGACAACCCGATCGCCAAAAAGCATTATCCAGAGGCCTACGCCAAGCTACTCTCCTAATTCCAAACTGGGGCGGAGTGCTGCCGGGACACCAGGAATGGCTTTGCTAGCCCGACGGGTTCGCCTGGCTACGCTCTGTTACTGTTGGCTTTTTGGCATAACGCGGAGAGAGTTGGATCCCCCCTAACTGCTCCATGCGGATCTACTAGGCGGCTGGCGTCATCTCCCAGGACACCCCCCACGCCAGATACTCGTGTGGTTCATGGTGCAGGACCTCACCCTGGCAGAAGAACGGTCCTTGGTCTCTAGAAACTCCAACGGGCTCTCGCTAGGGCCTCTATCGCAAGAGCGCAGATGATGTTGCATCGACTCGGCTGGACTATGGTCCGACCCGGTGGAGGGCAGCTGCCCTCTGGATGAGCTGGAGGTTGCCAAAGTTGTTCTTCGATGTCGAGCCCTGCAACGGCGGCGTAAATAATGACGCTACCCGTCGAGGTATTGATACCTAAGCTGAACTTAAACGCCTCAAATCTGTAATTCTTCATGTCTACCAGCCATTATGGCTTATTGTGTCTGTAAAATGTAGCCAGTAATAGAGTTGACATTATGTCTGTAGTCTGCTAGTACGTGCATGTGGATCCTAAGAACGCATCGATGCATGTTTCCCATATCGTAAGCAGACGTGGTGAGAAGGAGTATCATAGCTATCTAGTTCGGCGGAGCTACAGGGAAGGTGGCAAGGTAAAACACGAAACGGTAGCCAATGTCTCAAAGCTTCCCCTTGCGGCTATCGAGGCGCTCAGCTTGGCACTTGCTAAAAAGACAGTTATTGAAGCTGGAAGTGATTTCGAGATTATCTCTTGCAAAAGACACGGCGCATCTGCACTTCTTTATGCTTTGGCGAAGAGTTCAGGCCTCACCGACGCTCTAGGCAAGAATTCCAAAGAAAAGAACCTG
>JAKAPB010000277.1 GCA_021823045.1 Actinomycetes bacterium
AGGTGCTCAGCCCCCCGCTCCCCGCCAAGAAGGGCAGATCTTGGCTCCCAATCTCTTACTAGTGGTTCGAGTAGATCGTAATCTCTTTGACTTACATAGGGAGGATTAGAAAAAATCAGATCGAACCCTGCGCTGTCGATCAATGGCTGCTCGTCGTGGTCTATAGCTCTAAACCAGTCGGCCTGGATGAACTCTATCTCACCGGAGATCCGATCGCGATAAAGGCCAAGATTTGCCCTCGCCAACGAAAGTGCCTCAATAGATAGATCGGTACCCAAGACGTATGAGCCCGGGATCTCAGTTGCTAGGGATATAGCTGGGGCCCCAGATCCGGTGCCTAGCTCTAAAATTCTTGGGTGGTCGACCCCTCGTTTCGCCAAGCATTGAAGCGCCATCTCTACGACAACTTCGGTCTCTGGCCTCGGTATCAGCGCCCTAGGGTCAACTATTAGCTCCAGATTCCTGAAGCTCCAGCGACCAAGTACGTACTGAATTGGCTCGCCCCTTGCCAGCCTTCTTGCGTAATCGAGCGCCCTGGAAACAGAATCAGCATCCGCAGTTAAACCCTCAGAAAGTGCTTGAAAATAAGGCTTGGCGATCGCCTCTGAAACTATCCAGTTGGCAACTTGGGACGACCCAGTTTTCGACTTGATCTCGTTGAACAGTTCTAATACTGGCTGGGACATATCTCCGACTATGACTCTTCCCCGACTATGCCTCTTGACTGTGACTATTTAATTGCTCCATCCGCTCGGCGAGGACCAAAGCGTCGATGATCTCCCCCAAATCACCCTGCAACACCCTGTCGAGCTTTCGTAGGGTCAAACCGATACGATGATCGGTAACCCTGTTTTCGGGAAAGTTGTAAGTCCGGATCTTCTCCGATCTGCCGCCCGAGCCGATTTGTGATCTCCTTGCATCGGAGTGCTCTTGAGACTGTCGATCCTGTTCTGCCTTGAGTAACCTCGCCCTTAAGACCTGCATTGCCCTCGCCCGATTCTGAATCTGGCTCTTCTCGTCCTGCATCGCTACGACTATTCCACTCGGAATGTGGGTAATGCGCACCGCCGAGTCGGTGGTGTTCACCGACTGACCTCCAGGTCCAGTCGAGCGATAGACATCCACCCTTATCTCGTTTGGATCGATCTCCACCTCTATCTCGTCGGCTTCTGGCAAGACCGTTACAGTAGAAGAAGAGGTATGTATTCTTCCCCTGGCCTCGGTCACAGGAACCCGCTGCACCCTATGGGGACCCCCTTCGAGCTTCAACTTTCGCCAGGCGTCTTCCGCTTTGACCACGAAGGTCACTTCGTTATACCCACCCATGTCAGATGGGTCAAGAGACAAAACCTCGACCTTCCAACCGACCTTCTCTGCGTACTTGATGTACATCTCGAAGAGGTCCTTGGCGAATAGATTTGCCTCTTCGCCACCTTCAGCCCCCCGGATTTCAACGATCACATTTCTTCCGTCGTTTGGGTCTGTGGGCAGGAGCAGTACCTCAAGCTCCTCTTGCGCTTTTGAAAGGGCCTCTTCGCTCTCGGTGATGTCCGCCTTGAGAAGATCCCTATCGGCGGATGATGCCTCTTGATACATAGACTTGATAGTCTCAAGGTCCGAAATAGCCCTTTGGAGCCTCTGATAGCCCTCCAAAATCGCCTCGAGTTCTTTTCTCCTCCTGGACAGCTCTTTTGCCCTGCGCTGATCGGAAAAGACTTTGGGGTCAGACAGCTCCTTTAAGATCTGCTCATACTCTGCCTGAAATGCTCCAAGTCCACTTAGATCCACAACTTCTCCAAAACTTCAATCGGTCCACGGTGCCTCGACGTGAAGCACCTCGAGTTTGATGCCTAAATAGTCTGCTAGTTCTTCATATACCGGGTGGTGATCTCTAGCCAAAAGCACCAGCGAAATCGGTTTCTTGGGATCCAAAACCCCCGCCATAATCAGTTCTTTTTGAATCCAGTTAGCCTCAAGCACTACTCTAGGGTCGATCCCCACGGCGAAAGCCAAGAGCGAAGAACCAGAGATTGCATAGCAGCGATCTCCACTCGACTTGGAGTTCTTCGACTCGAGAGCGTTTACGATCTCGATCAAGTCTAGGGCTCCCATTGTGCGCATCGAAGCTACTGATGCCCTAAGCCACTTAGATCGGTCAAGCCTGTTGAGCAGGTGCCGAGGCTCTCCACCTCTTCTCTTCTGGCGGACTAATGAGACCACCGCCGATAGGCTCTCCTTCGGCGATGAGTCGTCGGAACTCGTAATTAGGTTCCACATCTCCCGGTCGGGGTCGCTCACCCCAACGACAAGTTCCGGAATCTTGGCCCCAAGTTCTACATAGGCCACTTCGAGGCCCCAAACCAAAGCCGATACGCGCTCCCCGAAGTAGTCAATCTCGACATCCATGCCAGATGAGATATCTTCGAGATATAAGACAGCCACTGCGTCCTTTTGAAGGGCACTGCTGCGACTGGAGATCTTCGGCGCTATCGGGGAGATCTCCCGCAAAACATTCGACTTCAGCTCCTTCAGTTCGATTGAGGTCTCAACAGCCGACAGCCAACCAGCAATTATCGAGTCGTTGGTCGGGCTGAGCTGTGGATCTCTTTCAAAGGGCGCGACGACCAAGACCGAGGGCACGAGCCCCATGCGCTTGGCCCGGATGAGAGATCCAATAATCGAGTTTGCTTCGACCGCTTTTACGACAACCACAGCGCCGCTTTTTTCCATAGGAAACGCCGCAGCCGACACTCCGAGTTCGACCACCTCTGCTTTCGCTATCGAGTCCACCCCGAGCAACTTTGTCCGAAGTGCTTCTGTGAAAGAGAGAAGAAGGCGACTTGCGGATTCGGCACCGGCCTCCTCCGCTTGAGCATTCACTTTTGACGCTTGGATCTTTCACCATAGCGGCGCTGGAAGCGCTCTACTCGGCCACCAGTATCCACGAGCTTCTGCTTGCCCGTGAAAAATGGGTGACACTCATTGCACAGTTCGAGGTGCATCTCAGACTTTGTCGACTTGGTCACAAAAGTGTTGCCACAGGAGCAAGTGACCTTAGCTTCGACATACGTGGGGTGAATACCTGACTTCATCGGTTCCTCCAAATAAACCCATAAGAATCTAGTCGCCATCGACGATCTACCGACCGGAACATCTCCGCTTAGGACCCTAGATCATCGGCGATTTGGCAATATCGGCCAGAAACTCTTCGTTTGAGCGGGTGTTTCTGATCTTGTCGATCAACAATTCAAGTCCTGGTGCTGACGATCCCTCTTGGGCTAGGGCACTCAGCACCCTCCGAAGCTTCCAAACCTGGGAGAGTTGGCTCTTAGTAAAGAGCAGCTCTTCGTGTCTTGTCGAAGAAGCCGCCACGTCGATAGCCGGATAAAGCCTTCTCTCCGAAAGCTTCCTGTCCAACCTCAGCTCCATATTTCCGGTCCCCTTGAACTCTTCGAAGATCACCTCGTCCATCTTCGACCCGGTCTCCACGAGAGCGGTAGCGAGAATAGTTAGAGATCCACCCTCTTCGACATTTCTAGCCGCACCAAAGAACTTCTTTGGTGGATAGAGAGCTCCGGAGTCCACACCACCGGACATTATCCGTCCGGTTGCCGGCTGAGCTAGGTTATACGCCCTAGCGAGTCTGGTAATACCGTCAAGTATGATCACGACATCGCGACCCGTTTCGACCATCCTCTTTGCGCGTTCTATCGCTAACTCGCTCACCGCAGTATGCTCGTCAGCGGGCCGGTCGAAGGTCGAAGCAATCACTTCTCCCTTAACTGACCTCCTGATATCTGTAACCTCTTCAGGACGCTCGTCAACCAGGAGAACCATTAGGTGCACTCCAGGATTGTTGGTCTCAATGCAGTGGGCGATCTGCTTCATGATCGTCGTCTTGCCGGCCTTAGGCGGCGAGACAATCAAGCCTCGCTGTCCCTTCCCAATCGGAGAGATCAGGTCTATGATTCTTCCGGTCTGATTTGCCTGGTCACCCGGTAGTTCCAAGATCAGC
>JAKAPB010000278.1 GCA_021823045.1 Actinomycetes bacterium
ACATAATCCGCAAAGTAGGAGGTTTCATTCCAGGTAGGGGTCAGAGCCACGTAGCAGCCGACCTTGGACTCGTCTAAGAGCATGTCGATCCACGCCATGCCGTCTGGGTTGGTCCAGACCGGGTTATAGACCCTTGTGAAATAGACGTCCATTGTTCCGCGATCTTGGCCGACCAGGTGCGGTAGAAGAAAGCTCATCTCATTCATCGAGAGCGGATAGTCCGATGGCCAGGAGAGTTCGTTCCAGACGTCTGGATGGGGAGGGGTATAGATCGGTTTGGGAACATACTTGTTCCAGGCATTTGGGTATGTTCCACCTTCACTGGCAATCGCCCCAAGTAGAGCATTGATCAAAAGCAGGGTCCGTGAGATCTGCCATCCTCCAAGGTTGCCAGCTGCGGCCGAACGCCAGATGTGACTCGCAAATTTCGCACCTGCGCTTGCAACGATCTCTGCCACCTCGATTAGAACATTTTCGTCAATACGTGATTCAGAAGCTGCGTACTCGAAGGTATAGGGGGCGTAGGTCTCCTTGAGCAAAGAAATGAAACTTTCGAAATCTTGCGGGAGGTCCGGGCGCTCGCTCGCTAGCCACTCCTGCCAGTTCCACCACTTCCTAACGAACTCCCGGTCGAAGAGACCATTTTGGATGAGGTAGTTGGCAATCGCCAAGTGGATCGCCGCCTCGCTTCCTGGATAGGGTGACAGCCAGTAGTCGGCGTGGGTGGCGGTGTTGGAGAGTCGAGTGTCCAGCACGATTAACTTAGCACCACGCTCCCTGGCCTGGGTAATTCGCTGAGCGTGTGGGTTGAAGTAGTGGCCGGTTTCCAGGTGAGCACTGACCAGAAAAATTACCTTGGCGTTAGCAAAATCGGCGCTTGGCCGATCCATACCCGTCCAATAGTGCCAGCCAGCCCTTCCGGCGGAGGAGCATACGTTGGTGTGGGAGTTGTGGCCATCCACCCCCCATGATGCGAGCACCCTTTCGGTGAAGCCATCCTCGCCTGGTCGACCTATGTGACAAACGATCTTGTCTTTGCGTCCAGCGGTAATTGAGCTTCGAAGTTTGGCCGCTATTTCATCGAGAGCGGTATCCCAGCTGATCTTCTCCCACTTGTTTTCCCCTCGGCCAGCAGCCCTCTTGAGAGGAAAGAGAATTCGATCCGGGTCGGTAATTTGGTTGATGGTAGCGGGACCCTTGGCGCAGTTTTTCCCCCGTGAACCTGGGTGTTCCGGGTTACCTTCAAACTTTGCAACCTGGTTGGTCTCCTTATCGACGTAGGCCAACAGTCCGCAAGCTGATTCGCAGTTGAAGCAGGTGGTTGGGATTAGGGCGTAGCGACGCTCCTTCTTTGTCGGCCAAGCCTTGGAGTCGAGCTCCATCCAGTCGCCCCACCGCTCAAATGGCGGATGAGAGGCTAAGTGTATCCCAGAGGGGCCCTGGTAAAAGGTTTCGCCGCGCTTCTCGGTCGCCTCCTTAGCTGCAGATACCCTTTCTGCGGTGCTTTTTAGTCGGGACGATAAGTTCAATTTCTGATTTTCCTTGTCTCTCATGGCCTACCCCTTATGCCAATGGAACTGACTGTCCCGACTGGATATATGCATGCTCATACCCAAGTATGCCGATCGCCGCAATCACCATCAGGCTTACCCCGCCCAACGGGGCAAAGATGCCGAGCGCTGTGAGCGCCATGCCTATCCAGAAGGGACGGCGGAATTTTCCCCTCGTCATGTTCCACACAGCGGCTTTAGCATGCGAGGTGGGGTGTGCCATGGTGGTTTCTCCTAGCACGAGCAGCAGGTGGAGTACCACGAGGGCGGCCCCGGTCCTGAGGAGGAAGCCCTCTCCGACCTTCCCATCGACGAGGGCTAACACGCCAAAACCGACCAGTAGGCATTGAACTAATAGGTGTGGAAGTCGAAGTGGACTTTGCCATAGGTCTCTGGCCCTTGCCTGCGCAAAGAGAAAGGCGGTGTAGGTTGCGGTCATGGCTGAGACGACAAAGAGCAGCCCTCCAATGACCCCCCGTAAAACCGCCGAGGAGGTCAACTCACCTTGCAATAGCCAAGCGAGGGTCAGGGCCCCGTCGAGACCGAGCAGGATTCCCCCTTTGACAAGCCAGGATTCGAAACGGGCCTTGGTAAATAGGAAGATGAATCTTTCCGGTCTCTTCAGGTCCGCTATCAGTAAGAGCCCAGTTATCGCCAAGGCAAAAAGTGCCACCAGCGGGGCGAGCAGCACCGATCCACTAGATCCAGATGGAATTTTGTTCGCTAGTATCGCTAGGCCGAGACCCATCGTCGTACCCGTGGCAATTCCTTTAGTCCAGGTGTAAGCGCTCACACGCACTCCCCAGGGGACCGAATGGGAAACGTCATAGGCAAGTTTTGCCTCCACGGAGTGGTTGGTGTGGTCTCCGAAATCATGTCCTGAGTTGATCAAATGCGGGTCTTGATTCATCTGTGACCACATAAAGACGTCACCTTCAGGCCTGCTTGCTGCGAGGGGATCCAGTGTGGCTTCGTGTGCTCCCTTATAGAAGAGCTTCGGTCTGGTCGATTTTTCACCCCTTCTTACCTTGACCGGCTCACGATGGATTATCGCCGACACCTTGTCGGTTGGGTTTTTGAGGTTGCCGATCAAAATCGCCTCGGTAGGACAGACCGAGACACAGGCCGGTTCCAATCCGACGTCGATCCGATGGGCGCAGAAGTTGCATTTTTCCGCCGTATGATCGTCGGGATTGATAAAAATAGCGTCGTAGGGACATGCGGCCATACAGGCTTTGCATCCTATGCAGTTTGCCTTATCGAAATCTACGATTCCGTCTGACCGCTGATACATAGCTCCCGTTGGACATATTGCGACACAGGGTGGATTGAGGCAATGGTTGCACCTCGTTACTTGGAAGTTCCTCCTTACCTGGGGGAAGACTCCCACGTCGACCGCCTTGACATAGGTGCGGTTGACGCCGATTGGCACCGAATTTTCTGACTTACACGCCACCGAGCAGGCGTGACAGCCGATGCACTTCGTCTGGTCTATCAGTTTGACCCAAGTAATCTCGGATTCACTCAATGCCACCTTTGGCAAAACTCCCCCTAGGCCGACTAATTTAAATCGTATTTTCAGTTCTCTATCTACTGGGGTAAGCCACGACTCCGCTCGTAGCTCGATTTCTCCCACTAATGATCTTGCTAACAAATAATACGACTGCAATTTCCCTGCGGTGCTGAGCAGCTTCCTTTGGGGTTATAGGGATAGACTATGGCGTGGCCCTCTATCCCTTAGTCCCGTCCCTGGAGGGACTTGAAATATTTGTCGCAGTGGTAGAGCTCGGAAGCCTTTCTAAGGCGGCTTCCCTCTATGGCATCTCCCAACCGTCGGCGAGTGAGCGTATCATTACACTAGAGAGGATCCTAAAGGTAACCCTCCTGGATCGCACTTCGCACGGCTCCACCGCCACCAAGTCTGGACTCATCATCTACAATCAGGCCAAGAAGGTCTTGGCGGCGGCCGAATCCTTGATGCTAAGTGCCGTCGAGATCTCTGGCTCGATGGCCCAAAGGCTGAGGGTTTTGGCCAGCTACTCGATAGCTGAGTACCTTCTCCCGCAGTGGTTGGACAAGCTCCGCCTCGCCGACCACGGGATATTGCCGGAGCTAACCGTCGCTAATTCAGCCAAGGTAATCGAGTCGGTCCTGTCCTCTGGCGATCTGGGCTTTATGGAATCGAGTAGCACCCATGCTGATCTAGAGCGAATTTCGGTCGGCCAAGACGAGCTATGGGTGGTCGTCGCTCCAAATCACGGGTGGGCGCGATTAAATAGACCGCTTCTTCCGAGTGAAGTTGCTCGTGGACCTCTGATCTTGCGAGAGCGTGGATCTGGGACCAGAGAGGTATTCGAGGAGGCGATGGCCCATCTGGGTTTGAATGAGCTTTCTATAAAAGCGGAGATGGGTTCTACGGCAATGATCAAGTCGGCTCTGTTCTACTCGGCCTCAGC
>JAKAPB010000279.1 GCA_021823045.1 Actinomycetes bacterium
CGCCGTGATGGAGGGCGAAATGGGTGGTACCAGCTGCAAGTTCCGCCTCGGCCGTAGAATTCTGGGCCGTTATCCATCGGTAGCGACGGGTAGGGTCCTTTATATTCAGCCAGTCGGCGAGGACTCCAAGGCTCGGATCACAACCGGAAAGAAATATCGAAACAGATCTCGGTGAATTCCAGACAAAGTTACCGTCGATATACCGCCCATCAGAAGCTCCGGCGGGTCCACCGTCTCGCCTGGAGGAGAGTCGGCGTGCCACCAAGCGCGATCCGACCTCGCCAACGGCAACCCTTGAATTTCGAAATCGTCCGAGGTCGAAAAGGGCTTCGGGGAGCGAATCTCGCAGTGGAAAAAGGTCTTCAACGGCCATGGCCAAAGACCTAGCTATACAGAGTGCAACTTCAACCGAAGGCGAAGAAGCGCCGGTCTCTATCGCAGACAGCGACTGCCGAGAAATCCCAACCCTCTTTGCCAAGCTACCCTGCGACATCCCAAGCTGGCCTCGACGCATGGCAACTAGCGGTACTCGCCTTACGCCTTTAGCTAAAGGAGAGACTTCCTTGGGGTCGTCACCTTTTTCAACCATAGAGAAAAGATAGTATCTCTGTCGTGTTTACCTGTCACTTGTCGTGTTTCCCTGTGATTAATCATCTTCTTGGCGACTATCCAAAGGGCCAAAAAAATAGCTGCAGGCGTAATCTCGCCTGCAGCTAAAAAGGCTCTACGGACCCCGCCAAGACGAAGCCCTTAAGGAATATTTACTTGAGGGATATTTAGAAGTCTTCAGGGGGGAGGGAACCATCTGCAAGTTGCTCCGCCATCGCCCAACCAAAGACTACGAGACTATCAAACTTTGACCTGTCGACCCCTGCGAAGAGTGGAGCGAGTTCGCCTTGTGGACCAAGGTTGAGGTCCCCGTAGGCGAAAAGACCCGTCACCTCCCCGCCAGAAGAGACGACCGAAGTCCTATCGTCAAGCTTTGACTCGACTCCAAACTTCTTTGCTAGACGTCTCGCCCAGGCACGCTCCTCGCCGCTTGGCTTATGATCCAGCCTAGGAACGATGTCCTCCAGGCCATCAAATACGTGATACCCGAGATAGGACGGCACCCTTACTCCAACCAGTACGTCTTCGTCGGGGAAGGCCAAAAGGGCCTTTCGGTACTGCTCCGCAAGGATCTCATTCAACAACATCCTCTCGTCCGGACCCTCTTGAGTAGCTCCTATCCCGATCAGGATACAAGGTGTCCCCCCAATGCGCTCAAGGGTGTAAAGGGCAAATCCAACGACCTGTCCATCCCTCCGAATCTCGGTGCACAGCACCCACTCGTCGCGCTGTTTGGATAAGAATCCAAGATCGAATCCCGTACCCCTGGCTATCGCGAAATCAGCAATATCCGCTAACTCAGCGTCACCAATCGAGCTACAGTCCTTTGTGGAAACTTCCATGGGCATGCTAGGTGGTCTCCTTCTGCCGGCTCCCAAGTCTTAAATTCTACCCGGAAAAGCTCACCACCGGGACCGAATTGACTATCCGCCACCCTCAGAGGGAAACGTTTGCGCCGATCATCTCCCTTATTGAACCCATTAGCGTGCCACTACCGTCCACCCGGAATTGCGCCGGAAGCTCGAATATCCTCTCATTTACCCTTATCCTCACAGGATGGGCACCAGGGTGTCCGAGCAGCAGTTCTTTCAGCTGCTCGAGGTTGACAATAGAGGCTGAGGTACTGGAGAGACCGAGCTCGATAGGGGTATCACTGTCGCCACTAAGCTCAAGGTTCTCTACCGACATACAGACCAGCTTTACCTGATCCTCCCGTTGATCCACCCTCGCCTTAATTAAAACCACGGCATCGTCAGATAGCAACTGGCCAAATTCCGCCATCACCTTGGGATAGAGAAAGACCTCTATCGATGATGTCAGATCTTCAAGAACAAAGGTCGCCATCAGGTCGCCCTTTTTAGTCGTCCTCTTTGAAAGTGAGGTTACGATCCCACCAGCGGTAATCTCCCTGCTGAACTGGGACTCTGATGTATCTTCTTTTAACTCTGCGATCGTCGTACTAACCCGCTTACGCAATGACTTTTCCACGTCGGACAGAGGATGCGAGGAAACAAAGAGTCCCAGCATCTCCTTCTCAAAGCTAAGCAGTTGCGAAGGATTCCACTCCTGGTCGGAAATGGTGATACCAAGGTCGCCCTCGCTGAATCCCCCGTCATCAGTTGGTTCATCAAAAAGACCGATTATCCCTTGAGAAAGGTCCTTCTTCTTCTGAGTGACCTTGGCCACGGCCTCCTCGTAGATATCGAATAGTGCCTTCCTGTTGTGACCCAGCGAGTCGAAAGCGCCGGATTTTATGAGGGATTCGATAACCCTCTTGTTTAGCACAAGTGGGTCGACGCGCATGCAGAAGTCCAAAAAGGAGTTGAATGCGCCCTCCTTCTTACGTTCTTCGACGATCTTCTCTACTATCGATACCCCGACATTTCGCACCGCCGATAACCCAAAGGAGATCCCCGGCTTCCCCTCCTTGGTCTTCAAGACGCTAAAGTCCACACCGGAGGCGTTCACGTCTGGAACCAGAACCTCTATCCCGTGAGACTTAGAATCTAAGAGGTAGACCGCTGTCTTGTCCTTGTCATCTTTCACCGAAGTCAGGATGGCGGCCATAAACTCCACCGGATAGTTGGCCTTCAACCACGCTGTCTGATAGGCCACGAGACCATATCCATATGAGTGGCTTTTGTTAAACGCGTAGTCGGCGAAGGGTTCTATGATGTCGAACAGGGCGGTGCCGAGCTCTGCACCGTAGCCGGTGGACTCGCACCCCTGCACGAACTTCTCCCTCTCGGCGGCAATAAGTTCTCGGATCTTCTTGCCGCAGGCCTTTCTGAGATTGTCCGCCTCTTCGAGGGTGTATCCGGCAAACTTCTGTGCGACCCTCATGACGGACTCTTGATAGATCATCAGGCCATAGGTGTCTTGGAGGATATCACCTAGATCCTCGTGCAAGTAGTCGATCGGCTTACGCCCATTTTTCAGATCCGCATAGTCGGTATGCATATTGGCGGCCATCGGGCCGGGTCGGTAGAGGGCGACAAGTGCGGCGATATCACCAAACTCCGTTGGGGCTAGCGAGCGCATCAATGACCGCATCGGCCCACCTTCAAGCTGAAATACCCCGATCGAATCGCCGTTTCGAAGCATTTCGTAGACCTTTTCATCCGCTAGGTCGACGTTGTCTATATCAACCCGCTGACCAGTGGTCTCCTCGATGAGGTCAAGTGCCCTTTCAATTACGGAAAGTGTCCTAAGCCCGAGGAAGTCCATCTTCAAAAGCCCGAGTTCTTCTACGCCGTGCATCTCGTACTGGGTGACGATTGGAGCCGACGAGAGGTCACCGCTTGGGTCGGGCTTGCGCTGGATGGGGAGGTACTCCGTGAGGGGTGAATGGGTAATTACCACCGCAGCGGCGTGTATGCCGTCCTGTCTCCTCAAGCCCTCGAGTCCCTCCGCAACCCCTACGACCCGGGCTACGTCTGGATCAGTTGCGATCATCTCTCGCAGCTCTGCAGCTGCTGTATAGCCGTCTTCATATCCAGGTGTCAAGTTCAAGCATGCATATAGCGGGGTATCCCTACCCATTACCAGCGGCGGCATAGCCTTGGCGGCCCTATCACCCACCGAGTAGGGAAGGCCCAACACCCTTCCAGCGTCGCGAACGGCGGCACGGGCCTTGATAGTCGAGAAGGTAACGATCTGGGCAACGTGATCCCAGCCGTAGCGCTCAGACGCGTACTTGATCATGTCCGATCTATAACGCTCGTCGAAGTCCATATCGATATCCGGCATCTGCTTGCGACCTGGATTTAGGAATCTTTCGAAAAGCAACCCGTACTTTATCGGGTCGAGGTCGACTATTTCAAGCACGTAGGCCACGAGGCTACCCGCCGCTGAACCCCTTCCGGGGCCGACCCTTATGCCGGTCCTC
>JAKAPB010000280.1 GCA_021823045.1 Actinomycetes bacterium
TCTAGGAGCGAAGTACATGACAATCTCATCGACAAGCGGTACAAGCGGTACAAGTGGTACTAATTCGGCCTTTTCGAGCCTGAGTGTCTCCCCGAGTGGGAGCTCTGGCCCGGCGCTGAGCTTTAATGGTGTGATTTCTGGCACTAACACGCAGGCCATGATCCAAGCCCTAATGTACGCATACGAGCTGCCTCAGATCAATATCCAGAACCAAGCGAATCAAATCAATGCAAATCTCAACGACTACCAAACTTTATCTGGAGATCTAACCAGTCTCCAGACGGCCGCAGATGCGATATCGCAGCCTTATCTCTGGAATGCAACTACCGCTACATCCTCCAACACCGCGGTCGCAACCGCTACTACGGGCAATGGCGCCCAACAGGGGACGTTGGTATTCAACGTCAATCAGCTGGCTCAGGCCGAAGTTATGGCTTCGTCCTCTACGGTGAGTTCGACGTCTTCTGTCGTCGCAAACGGTCCGCTCTTGATGTCGGTCGGAGCTCAACAGTTTGGTGTGACATCGATATCGGGAAGTGGCCTTGCTACGGGTTCGCACACGGTAGACATTTCTAGCGGACTCAGCGGTGGTAGTGAATCCGGCACGGCAAATCTGAGCGGGACCACGAGTATAACTTCCGCCAATGACACCATTACCGCATACGTTAACGGAGCGCTGCAGACTTTGACCATTGCGGCTGGAACGTACACTCAGTCCCAACTAGCTGCGGCGATACAAGCAGCTTCGGTTTCAAGTGGGACACAGACCCTTCAGGCATCCTTCAATGACTCAGGACAGCTGCAGTTGAATACTTCGCTCCTCGGCACTGGGGCTTCTTTGCAGATAACGGGGGGTACCGCTCTTTCGACATTAGGCCTCTCGGCACAAAGTTCGGCTTCGGTGGGAACCGCTGGTTCGATAACCCTAGATGGTGGGACTGCGGTGGCTGTCAACAACGTCCAAGCCGGCTCTAGCGTCACCGTAGCTGGGCCGAGTTCCTCTTCTGTAACCCTCGGCATTGGTCAAACAGGCCTGAGCCAGGGTACATTCACGGCTAACGAGATCTCCACCGGAGGCGGGAGCCTATCGTCGGTGGTATCGGCCATCAATGGCGCTGGTGCTGGAGTGAGTGCTTCGGCGGTGCAAACTGGCACAGGTGCTTATCTCCTGCAGCTTTCTTCGCAGGCCACCGGGACCGCAGGAGCGATCCTATTGGATACGTCTAATCTCTCGTCATCTATCGGAACCATGAATACTATTACCTCCCCCCAGGACGCGCAGATTCAAGTAGGTGGCAGCGGGGGGTACCTGGTCAACTCGTCGAGCAATACCTTGACCAACGTCATGCCTGGTGTTACCATTAATCTCGTTTCAGCTCAGGCATCTGGGTCGTCACCGGTTACTATCACTGTCTCGCCCGATGGCCAGGCAATGGCTGGGCTGGTTCAGAGCATGGTCACGGCTGCGAACAAGGCCCTGTCCGACATTAACACCTACGCCGGATACAACGCAGCGACTAAGACCGCTGGCCCGTTGATGGGCGATCCTAACCTAAACGCCATCATGACTCAGATCGAGGGTGTCATAGCCGGAGTAGGATCCAGTTTTAGCTCAACAAATGCTTCGAGTGTCGGATTGGATCTTACAAGCTCCGGTCAAATAACATTCAACCAGTCAACTTTCTTGTCGGCATACCAGGCAAACCCGACGGCAGTCACCGACCTCTTTACCCAGGGGGGATCATTAACTGCCTCTTCTTCGACCTACAACGGAACTGCAACTCTGGTTTCTGCTGGGGATGGGACCCAACCCGGGAGCTATCCGATCGTTATTACCCATAGCGCAACCCAGGCGAACGACCTGGGCCTGGTTTCCTCCACCGGCACTATTACGAATGCAGAGACGATCACCGTGTCATCGGGATCTCTGAGCGCTTCTTACGCCGCATCCGCCGGCGAATCGTTCTCGAGTATCGCTGCGGGACTCAATACCGCCCTTTCGACCGCCGGGATCGGAGTTGGGGCTCAAGACCTGAGCGTGTCCGGTGGTAGTCAACTGTCATTGACTTCGGGGACTTATGGATCGAGTGCCAATTTTTCGGTGACAACTACTGCGGTTGGTTCGGGTCAAACTGGACTAGCTACCACGGCAAATACCGCCCAGAGCTTTACCGGTACCGACGTTGCTGGTACGATAAACGGCGTAGCGGCCACTGGTGCCGGGCAGACGTTGACTGCTCCCTATACTGATCCCACCTTGCAGGGCCTAGCCCTCAATATCACTGCAAGTGGCATTACTAGCTCGACGAGTATTGGCTCGTTTAGCTACCAGCCAGGGATTGCTGGAGGCATGGCATACCAGGCTAACGCGGCTGTCTCTCCAACAGCGGGAACCCTGACCGATACGATTTCGAACCTTAATTCGCAGATTACAAATTTACAGCAACAGTACAACAGCTACACGCCGATGCTCTTGAACGAGCAGAAGATGCTGCAGCAGGAGTTTTCGACCATGGAGACACAAATGAGTGGTCTTGTCAATCAGGGAAGCTGGCTAGCTAGCCAGATCAAGAATCTACCATAGGGAATCGACATGAACGGAACTAACCGCTTTTTAGAAGAACAGATTATGACGGCCTCTCCAGAAGCCCGGTTTTTGATGCTCTATGATCGCCTTCTGGTCGACTTGGATCGGGCTAGGGACGCCATCGTCAATAAACAAATTGAGGCAGCTCATAATGCGCTTATTCATGGACAAGAGATCGTCCAAGTTTTACGGAATAGCATGAGGACCGATATTTGGCCCGGTGGCGAAGACGTCAAGCAACTTTATGGGTACGCCTTTTTGGAACTCGTGAAGGCTAATACCACAAAATCACTTGAGCCGCTAGAAAGGGCTGAGATTGTTCTCCGTCCCCTGGGTGAAGCGTGGCACCAGGCGGCGGAGAAGGCAATGATGGCCCGGGGAGCATTCAGTGGCGTGGCGTGAGGTATTGGATGACTATGCACATCACCTCGACCTAGTAGAGCTGGCAATTGAAGGCAAAGGCAGGTGGCCAGGCGACTTTGTACCCACGGGATCACTAGTGGGGATGCCCAGAAATGCAAGACGTGAGGCGGATGACCTCGTGAGGAGGACTTCCGAGTTGGCATCGCGCCTTTCACACCGAATGGAAGAGTTTAGGAAGGTCCTCGATATTTCTGAGAAGCGGGATCCTTCTGGCCGTGTAGTGCTGGTGGATGTCAAGGCCTGATTTAGGATTAAGAAGCAGTGAACGTAAAGTAACCGGTGCTACCTGCCTTGAGGTTATCGGCTGGCATTCTAGGGTGGTGCGAATACCTCCGTGCGGTGGAATTAGTCTCACGATGCTGGCCCACCGGAGTCATTCGACCAGATGCTGACCGAGGTGGCTTCTTGAGTGCCTAACTGGTGTATGGGTGGAAGGGCCAAGGCTGCTTGGCTGATTGGAAAATGTGGATGGGTGCTGAGGTGATAACGGGGTTTTCACGGTTAAGCTACAGTGCCGCACGTTTGGTGCTCTGCTAAATGCAGTTTGATCTGGTAGTTTTTATACCCGACGAAGCCATGCCATCGAGCATAATGGCAATGGCGTACGCGGTAAATAACAACACATCTTCGATGGGAAGCATTGCGCTTGTGACCCTGGGCGAGAGGTCGGCCGCATTTGCCCAAGCGGTGGCAGATTCTGGGGTGTTTTCGAAAGTTAGCTGTGGGATTTTCCATAGGCTACCTGGGGAAGATCTCTCGAAGGCCTTCCTCAGGGCAATTCAACTCGGGGGGGCGGACAAAGTACTGGTTGCTAGCGTCGAAGACAAGACCTTGCCCGGGACCCTTTCCGATCTAGCTTTTTTGACGCAAGAAGAGATCGGGAGTGACGCCTTTACCATTCATCAAGCTGGGGCTGGGTCGAAGTGGGTAGCTTTACATGGAGACGTGATTTTCTACTTCTCTCGATCTAATTTAGATGTAACT
>JAKAPB010000281.1 GCA_021823045.1 Actinomycetes bacterium
CGATCTGCTAAAAGCCGCCTTGGCTGGCCTAGGGTTTGGCCCTATCGAAACGGCGACATCAGAAGTGGCATCCGTGATGAAATCTCCATCAAACCCTACAACCACGTCAACTTCAGGCAAAGCAGACGAGAGTTCACCTTGATATCGCTCCGCCATGCAGCCTGTTACAACAAGTCGACTTGTGGATGACTTGGCAGAAGAGATCTCGAGGATGGCGTCAATCGATTCCTGCCGGGCCGACTCAATGAAAGCACAGGTGTTTACCACGATAAGATCGGCATCGACAATTGAACCCGCTGCATGGTACCCGGACAATAAGGCGCGATGGGTCAGCTTGATCGAATCCACTTTGTTCTTCGGACACCCAAGGGTTTCAACCCAGATTTTCTGCGACATTTAACTCTATGCTAGTTGGACCACGGTTCCTGTGCGGTTGAACTCGACAACCTCCACCTGATGGAACACGCCTCGATCCTCCTGAAATCTCTTTACCTTACTTAGTACTTGTTTTGATAACGAGCGGGTGGAAAAGCCGATCATCGTCGATCCCGCCCCCGACCAAGCGGCTCCTATACATCCGGATCTGATCAATTCGTCGATGATTGTATCGGACTCAGTGAAGAACTGGCTACGATACCGCTGGTGAATGTTGTCCTTGAACATGAATCTTTCGATGGTCGAGGCATCTTTCAACGAGAGCGCTAGCATCAGTGAATTTGAAAGATTCTCGATCGCGTCAATTCGAAGCACGCTTTTCGGCAAGGCAGCCCTGAGTTTGTGAGTAGGAAGTTCGTTTTCTGGAATTACCAAGACGCTCACCAGTTCAGAATCTACTTCGATTCCCCTAACGACACTTCGTCCCTCTATACTCGCAGCCGCAACCGCACCCCCATAAAGCGACGCTGCGGCATTCTCCGGGTGTCCCTCAAAATGGACTGCGACCGAAAGCGGGTCGTCGGATTCGCAAGCGACTGCTACGGCCACCGCAAGTGCGGCCGAGGAGCCCATGCCCCTGGCCAACGGAATGTCTGACCTTATTGACAAAGCTACGTTTGAATGTCCAAGCACGAACTTGCACACCTGGAGAGCCAGGTGATTGTCGTCGACCGGCACCCCGGCTCCAAAGCCGCTCGAAGTGACCTCAAAAGAAGCCGATACCGCTACATCTACCTCGATAAATCGATCGAGTGCTATCGCTAACGTATCAAATCCTGGCCCTAAATTAGCCGTCGACGCCGGAGTCCTAACCGTCTTTGCTGAAACTTCCTTTGTCATCTGCCTTTAGAGCCTCGTAAGCCGCCACTTCAAAGATGCCTTGACCACGGGGGAGTTAACCACTGCGGGCTCTTTGAAAACCTGTTCTCCAACTTTGACCGTAATCTCTGCGACTTTAGCACCACTAGCCGCTGTGTGGGTCTTTAATGTCGGGTTAACAACGATTGATTCATTCAAGCCAGACCAGCCAAATGCATAGAGCGACTTGGTCGCATAGACGCTTATAGCCTTTCCACCGGGAGGAGTTAACGTTGCCACCACCGTACCCGCAGAAATAACCTTGAAGTACCGAACCTGTCCAGGCGCCGCTTTTGCCAGCGCTTTTGCGACATCCAAAGCAGTGATGAGCGGCTGTCCGCTCTGTTGAAAAAGTACTGCGCCAAAGATTCCGGTCGATTGGTTTTGGATATTGGCTCGGGAGTAAAAGACGAAGCTTCCGCCGCTCGGAGTTGATCCAGTCTTGATTCCAGCGATCCCGTCGGATCCAAGGTCGTAATCTACGTTGTAGACCACGCCTGCCACCGGAAGGGTGGCCTGCGGATAGGAAACTATCTGGGAAAGCGTGGGGTTCTTTTCGAGCAGCTGCGCTAGTTTCAGCTGGTCTACGGTGTTGGAGACCGTCCTTGGATCCAGTCCGGAAGGATCGGTGTAGTGGGTAGCGGTCATCCCGAGAGTTTTGGCCATAGCATTCATCTTTGCCACAAACGCAGTAGTTGACCCCGCATCCCAGCGTGCCAAGGCCGTTGCGATGTTATCGGCCGAAGGAATAAGCAGTCCTTCGAGCATTTGATATTCACTCATAGTCTCACCCGGAGCCACTGCCATCACCGAGTCCACCGCAGCGCTTTGCTGGAGATAGGACTGATAGTCAGCCTGGGTAATGGTGATGGTCGGACCGGAAGCTCCGATGGCTAAGGGGTGATCCTTGATGATAATGTAAGCGGTCATCATCTTGGCTACCGACGCAATTTGTACCGGTTGCGTTCCACCCGACTCGCCTAGCACACCGACCTGAGGTACTACTACTTCAGACTCGCCGTTTGTCGGATATGGCAGAGATACCGCCGGCCCCCCGACCGTCGCTGCGAGCTGCATACTTTGGGTTAGATTTGGCACTGGAACAGGGCGGATGAGCTGAACGGCTGAGACAATAACCAGCAGCAGTACCACCAAGACTACTATCCCCCGTAGCCGCCTGACCGACACTCCCGACGGGCCTCGCCTCGACGAGTAGCCGCCGATAGACCTTCTTGACGATGGGAGCCAGGTGTCGTTTCTTGGCATTTGCGGGGCTACCTCCAAAAGAAAAGACTCACAAGGAGTGCTAAAAGACCCCTTGAGCCTACCGCCTCCCTGAGCCCACCTACACCATTCCAAAAGGTGAGGTAACATCTGATTTTCAGAATTGGACTACCACGGCTCACTAAGAAACTGCCGACGGTCTCGCCAAGAACTGCCGTTTTAGGAAACGTCCCAGAATCTTTCTGGCGCTGGTCCCAGCGTCTGCATAGTACCGACGAGGTCCGAGCTTTGGCCACCTCTCTATTGCTACAGGGAGAGTTCGTCCAGTTCTTCCTTACTCATTAGAACTTCTCGTGGTTTAGAGCCTTCGCTCGGTCCCACGACGCCGTCCTGCTCTAAGAGATCCATCAGCCTTCCGGCCCTTGCGAAGCCGACTTTGAGTTTCCTCTGAAGCATCGACGTAGATCCCAGTTGAGAGCTGACCACCAGCCTGAGGGCTTCGTTATAAAACTCGTCCTGTGACGACCCGTTCTCTGAATTACCCTTACCGCTGTCTGCCACCTCTTCCAGCTCCTCAAGGTAAGCTGGTCCACTCTGTCTAAGCCAGAAGCCAACGACTCCGCGCACCTCCGACTCAGATACCCATGGAGTTTGAATCCTTCTCGGAACCGAAGAGTCGGCGGTTACGATGAGCATGTCGCCCTTGCCAATCAACTTCTCCGCCCCTGGTTGATCCAAAATAACCCGAGAGTCGGCCTGCGAGGCCACCGAGAAGGCCATCCTGGAAGGAACATTGGCCTTGATAACCCCGGTTATCACATCGACTGACGGCCTCTGGGTCGCAATAAGGAGGTGTATCCCAACTGCACGCGCCTTCTGGGCAATGCGGCAAATCGAATCCTCGACATCCCTAGGTGCCACCATCATCAAATCGTTGAGCTCATCGACTACTACAATGATGTAGGGCAGGGATTCCATGGTCGGTGTCTCGAGGTCCGCTGGGTCGAATATGTACTCCTGCGATGCGACCTTTGATGCCTCGACTAACTCGTTGTAGCCAGTTATATTCCTGACGCCAACACCGGCAAGGAGATCATAACGTCGATCCATCTCCTTGGTCGCCCAGTTCAATGCCCCAGCGGCCCTCTTCGGGTCGACAACTACAGCCGAGAGAAGGTGGGGAAGTCTCGAATACTGGCCGAGCTCCACCCTTTTTGGATCTACCAAAATCATCCGAACTTGACTTGGGGTCGCCCGCATAAGAATTGAAGTGATCATCGAGTTAAGTGCGGATGACTTCCCGGAGCCGGTCGCTCCGGCGATGAGGACGTGTGGCATGTCTGCCAAGTTGGAGACGATCGTCCTACCATAGATATCTCTGCCAAGGGGAACCTCGAGGGGTAAGGTCGCCTTCTTCATCTCGGGGGCCATCAGAACGTCACCTAGGGTCACTACCTCCCAGA
>JAKAPB010000282.1 GCA_021823045.1 Actinomycetes bacterium
CGGACCACGCCCTGGAGGAGCTCCTGGTGCTGGTACCGACCGGCCACCACGTAGTGGTGGATTTTCCGGACCACGCCCTGGAGGAGCTTCCTCGGGAGGCTTTGCTTCGAGGAGTCCCGCCTCGGCTTCTGCGCCATCAACAAAGGGCGGACCGCCGAGTAGAGGCAGACCCACACAACGGCAGTCGAAGAGACGCTCGAAGAAGAACTTCGAGGAGTTGGAGCCGACTCAAGTAACCGCCTATACCCCTTCAAACGCTCCCGTGCCCGACCACGAGGTGATAGTAGAACGCGGATCGACAGCTCAAGAGTTGGCTCCAAAGCTAAATAGGTCAGCTGGTGACGTGGTCAAGTTTCTGTTATTGCAAGGCGAACTCGTTACTGCAACCCAGTCTCTATCGGACGACATGATCGATCTTTTCGCTGTCGAAATAGGTGCACAAGTTCGTCTTGTCGATCCCGGGCAGGAACAGGAAGCGGAACTAGAGGCAAAGTACTTCGACGAAGATGAGACCGAAGAAAAGGACTCGTTGACCTACCGAGCACCGGTCATTACGGTGATGGGTCATGTCGATCATGGGAAGACGAAGCTCTTAGACAGAATCAGAGAAACCAACGTTGTGGCCTCCGAAGCCGGGGGAATTACACAGCACATTGGCGCATACAAGGTCAACGTCTCTGGTCGGTCAATTACTTTTATCGATACACCCGGTCACGAGGCCTTTACCCAGATGAGGGCTAGAGGCGCTAAAGTAACCGACATCGTCGTGCTGGTCGTTGCGGCTGATGACGGAGTCATGCCTCAAACGGTCGAAGCTATTAATCATGCTAAGGCAGCAGAAGTTCCGATTATCGTCGCTATCAACAAGGTCGACAGGGAGAACGCCGATCCAAAGCGTGTCATGCAGCAGCTCTCTGAGTATGGTCTCGTTCCAGAGCAGTGGGGTGGTGATACCATCACGGTAGAGCTTTCGGCTCTGCAGAACTTGGGTGTGGACGATCTGCTCGAGCAGATACTTGTGCTTTCAGAGGTTCTAGAACTCAAAGCGAACCTGACCGGACGAGCTCGTGGAGTCGTCCTAGAGGCGAACCTGGATGTGGGCCGGGGTCCGGTTGCGACGGTCCTGGTTCAAAAGGGTGTCTTGAAGGTTGGAGACCAGATAGTAGCTGGCCAGGCTTGGGGTCGCGTGAAGGCGATGATTGACCAGAGTGGCAGGGCTGTAAAAGAGGCGCTTCCTTCGACCCCGGTTCAAGTCCTCGGTTTTTCAGAGGTACCCGCTGCGGGTGATGATTTTAGGGTTACTCAGGATCAGTCGACCGCAAAGATGATAGCGGAGAGCAGAGAGCAACGCTACAGAATGGCTGGGTATACGACTCGGGCAGCTGCGGCAGCTGGAGCTAAGCTGGAGGATCTCTTTGAGCAGATTCAAAAGGGTGAAGCGGCAGCTCTCAACCTGATTGTGAAGGCCGACGTTCAGGGGAGCCTAGAGGCACTGGCCGAGTCCTTGAGGAAGCTCGAGCGGCCTGAGGTCAAACTGAGCATTATCCATAAGGCCGTCGGCGGAATCAATGAGAACGACGTAGGTCTAGCAGCGGCATCCAATGCCACGATTATAGGATTCAATGTCCGTCCTGATCGACGATCGAGGGAGCTAGCTGAGTCGCAGGATGTCGAGATAAGAACCTATGAGATCATCTATAAGGTACTTGAAGACATCGAGGCCGCGATGGTCGGTATGCTCGCACCGGAATTCGAAGAGGTTGTTACCGGCGACGCAGAAGTTAGAGAGATCTTCAGGGTGCCCCGCGCTGGTATGGTTGCGGGTTGTTATGTTACTAACGGTAGCATCACGAGGGGATCGAAGGTCCGTTTCATAAGGGACGGAGTCGTTATCTGGAAGGGATCGATCAATACGTTGCGACGCTTCAAGGATGACGTGAGAGAGGTACAGACCGGCTTTGAGTGTGGTATTGGACTTTCTGATTTTCAGGACCTAAGGCAGGGCGATGTAATCGAGACCTTTGAGGACCGAGAGATCCCGCGTAGCTAATCGCTTGTAGGAGATTTGACATGCCAAAAGGTGCTGCGGGCTCCCCTAGGGGTAAGTTCCCTAGGGTTGCTCGAGTGAATAGCCTCCTTAGGGAGGTAATTGCCGAGGAGCTTGAGAGGCTGGTGGACGCGGACGAACGATTGAGCCTGCTGACCGTCACTGCGGTAGAAGTTGAACCGGACCTGAGGAATGCTAAGGTCTACTTTGCAGAGCTTCCAGATGTCGCACATAGCGCTCTTGAGAACCACCGGTCCGAACTCCAGTCGAGGATTGCTCGACAGGTAAGGATGTCGAGAACTCCGCACTTAGCCTTTGTTTCGGATCCGGCTCTCGCTGCGGGTCTTCGAGTGGAAGAGATCATTCGAAAGATCGCCGCAGACGGCGCAACCACTCCGAAGGTGGATCCGGTCTAACGCCGTGCTAAATGCTGATGGGATCTACCTCATTGACAAGCCAGCGGGGATTACTTCCAACGGCTGTCTCTCGATAATCAAGCGGAGGCTCGGTATCAAAAAGGCAGGTCATAGCGGGACGTTGGATCCGATGGCTACTGGCTTGATGGTCGTAGCCGTCGGTAGATATACGAGATTGTTGTCCGACATCATTACCGATACCAAGTGCTATAGCGGCACATTTTGCATCGGCTTGGAGACAAACACCCTTGACATTGGGGGAGAGGTGGTCAGGAGAATTGAAACCGTCGTCGATCCAAGGTTGATCGAAAGCGCCGCAAAAGCTTTTTTGGGGGTCACGGATCAACTGCCTCCGAAGGTTTCGGCCATAAAGGTTCAAGGAAAGAGGGCCTACGACCTTGAACGCTCTAATGTCGAGTTCGAGCTTGCTGCTAGACGTGTAGAAGTGAGTGCTTTCACAATAGAGTATCTGCCTGAATCCGGCTCCTTTGGTTTCGAGCTAGCTTGCTCTTCTGGGACCTACGTCAGGTCGCTGGTTCGAGATGTCGCATACAGTTGTGGCACTGTAGGAACGCTTATACAGCTTCGAAGGTCCAAGGTCGGCGTGTTCGCCGTGGCCGATGCGATTGCCCCCGAGGCAGTAACTTCGGATTCGAAGATTCCACTGCGCCTGGCACTATCGTCATTTCAAAAGATCTTTGTTCCAAAAGATCTAGCGGATGACCTCCTCATGGGAAGGCGGGTTCCCGCTGGAGACCTAACGTCACCATTGTCCACAGCTAGCGATAAGATTGCGGTTTTTTTAGAACCTAAGGCCATCGGTGTCACGCAGGATAACGAAGATTCTCCTTTCATCGGTTTCGTAAGGTTGCTAGATGGTTGGCTTAAACCTGAATCGATGTTCCAGCAAGTTTAGATCGTTCCAGTATCGGAGTGTTGTCAATTCCGATCTAAGCGTTGTGTTGCGCCACTAGCGCTATCAGAACAGGCTGACCCGCGAGTTGTGGCAAATTAGCCAGACTGAAAGCGAATCTTCTGATCGGCTCGAAGGAAGGACGTGATCTCACTTTATCCCTGCCTAGCTCCGAGTTTGATTTTATGGTAAATGGAGTGTGCCCACATTTCGACGGCCTTATGCGACTAGCCTCAATCAACCATGGAAGTAATTTATGATCGGACAGCGGGTGTCAGACTCGGCGGCTCAGTAGTTACCATAGGTGCCTATGACGGCATCCACCTTGGCCATCGAGCGATTATGGAGAGCTTGAAGAACCTAGCTGAGACCCATTCAGTACCGAGTGTCGTAGTTACTTTCGATCGACACCCCGCAACCGTGGTCCGACCGACCTCCGCTCCAAAGTTAATCACAGATCTAGAGAGTCGGCTTGAACTCCTCGAGGGTCTCGGCATTGACTATGTCTACCTGATCGAGTTTGATACCGTCAGGGCCACAGAGTCGGCGGGAGACTTTGTCGATCAGGTTTTAGTAGCGACACTTGGAGCTAAGGCGGAATGGT
>JAKAPB010000283.1 GCA_021823045.1 Actinomycetes bacterium
GATCTCCCCGTTGACAGTCCCGCTATCGCCAAGGTAGCGAAGACGAGACCCTTATAGCCAAAGATCGGCTTCCTGGAAAAGACCGGGAAGATCTCGGAGACCATGCCAAAGAACGGAAGTGCAAGGATATACACCTCTGGGTGTCCAAAGAACCAGAAGAGGTTCTGCCAAAGCACCGGTGAACCGCCCCCCTTGACCGAGTAGACGTGGGTTCCAAAGTGGCGATCCGCGTAGAGCATGATCAAGGCCGCAGTCAGCACCGGGAAAGCTATCAAGATCAATAAGGCAGTAACCAGCATGTTCCAGGTAAAGATCGGCATCCTGAACATCGTCATCCCCGGAGCCCGCAGGTAGAAGATGGTAGTAACCAAGTTCACCCCGGTAAAGATTCCCGAGAATCCGACCAGAGCGATGGAGACTATCCAGAGGTCCGGTCCCGCTCCCGGAGAGTTGGTCGATGACGAAAGCGGAGCATAACCTACCCAACCGAAGGCCGCCGCTCCCGATGCGGTGAAAAAGCCGAGGAGCATCGTGATGCCCCCGGTCAGATAGAGCCAGTAGGAGAGGGCATTCAAACGGGGAAAGGCCATGTCCGGAGCGCCGATCTGCAAAGGAATCAGATAGTTAGCAAACCCCCCAAAAGCGAATGGCCCGGCGAAGAGGTAGAGCATCATGCTTCCATGGATGGTGAATAGCTCGTTATAGGTCTGTTGGGAGACAAAGGTTGAATTGGGCGACGCCAGCTGTGTTCTGATCAGCATCGCCATCAAACCCGCTATCAGCATGAAGACTAGAGACGTGTACATGTAGTTCTTCCCGATCACCTTATGGTCGGTCGAGGAGAGCCATCGATAATATCCCGTCGGTCCTTGATGATGCTCTACTGGGAGGTGGGCCGAGGCCTCTCCCTTCTGTTCTAGGAGGGTCATGCCGTCACCTTGCCTGCCTGAGAAGAGGTCCAGCTTTGGAACTGCTGGGCCGAGAGAACTTTAACTGAGAAGAGCATCTCCGAGTGGTAGAGCCCACAGAGCTGGGAGCACCTGCCTATGTAGGTTCCGACCGAGGTCGGATTGAAATCAAAGTGATTCACTACCCCTGGTAGCGCATAGCGAGAGAAGTTGAAGGCCGGTATGTAAAAGCCATGAACGACGTCTTGAGATACCAGAGTGATCGCACTCGTTTCCCCCTCGGGGAGCACCAGCTGCGGATAGTGGTGGACGGAACCTATGACCGTCGTATTGGTTGCGGGGTAGTAGAACTTCCAGCCCCACTGAAAGGCGGTAACCGTCACCTTTACATTTGGAGTAGGACTCAGCGCATCGACTTTATTTTCGACCTTAACCGTGAAGAAGAAGAGTCCAATGACGATCAGAATCGGGATGACCGTATAGAGAATCTCTATCTTGACGTTCGAATGCCTCTGCTTGGGGATAGCGTCGGACTTTTTTCTGAAGCGCAATAGTACGAAGAAGAGCAGACCGAAGGTGATTCCACCGACAAAGATCGAAGCTATAGCGAATCCCTGAAAGAGATGGAAGGTCGACTTGCCCTGTGTAGTGGCACCCCGGTAGGCCCCAAAGGCTGGGGAGCAGCCAGCTAGAACGACCGAACTAACGACAAGTCCGGCGAGCTTAGCGCCACGCCTCGTCCCTGTCCTTGCCGAGAAATTTACCCGAGCACGGGCCGTCTTGATAGTAGATCTCTTCAAAGTCAAAGTCCAAATCTATCCGAATAAGAGGAACCAAAAGATGAAGCGCTAAGCCCGGCTATCCGCAAACCTCGGGTCGAGACACCCCAAAGTTCAAAGGCGTTATGCATCTGGCGCACCGGAAGCCTCCTTGGGGTCCTTGCTACGGGAGCGGCGAGGATCTCGAAAAATTGCATCAGCACCCTTTAGTCCAGAACTGGCCTGAGATTGGGCCCCTACTAGTTCCTTGGAACCCTCATGATCATGGTGTCCAAGGAGTGCTTCGGGCAACTCCCTAATCTGCTCCTCTGGCTTTTCTGAATAGGCTTCGGCCTCGGTGGAGATATATTCGCCGCTCTCTGTCCTGCTGATGATCTGGAACCTCTTTCGCTTGCCGGCGTCGGAGACCAAAGCGGTCTCCTTAGCAAAGCTCAAGGTGAAGAACCAGACGATCGCCGGCACGACAAATATCAAGACCCTAAAGGTCCACAAGACGAAGTTCAGGGAGGTGTTGAACGTATTAGCTAGCACATCGGTCGAGGATGCGAAGAATAAAACGACGTAGAAGCTCAAAACCGAAGCGCCAAATGCCGTCCGTTTAGGATTATCCCTCGGACGCTCTAGCAGATTGTGTATCGAGTTGTCCTTGGTAATTCTTCTTTCGATAAAAGGCCACAGCGCCAATACGGTGAAGGTCACCCCGGGTAGGGCAACCGCCGGGAAGAAGACGGTCGGAATCATATGCCCAGCGAAAACCACCTCCCAGGACGGCATGAGCCTCAAAGCGCCATCCAACCATCCCATATACCAGTCGGGCTGGACCGCATAGCTCACCTTGTACGGAATGTAGGGCCCATACAACCAGATCGGGTTGATCTGAACGAGACCGCCAAGTGCGGCCAAGACCGCGGCGGTCAGAAAGAAGAACCCCCCGGCCTGAAAGGCGTAGGCCGGCCATGCTGGTATCCCGACGACGTTTTTATTAGTCCTCCCCTTGCCCGGGAATTGGGTATGCTTCTGCCTAACCATCATCGCTAGGTGTGCTCCCAAGAGCCCGATAATGATACCCGGAACGATCAACACATGGATGATGTAGAACCTCGGGATGATGGCGGTGCCAGGGAAGTTTCCGCCAAAGAGTAGAAATGCCAGGTAGCTTCCGACTACCGGGACAGACAGCACGATCGAAAATGCGATCCTGATGCCAGTGCCCGAGATGAGGTCGTCGGGCAAAGAGTATCCCAAGAAGCCATTGACGATTGCGAGGATCAACAAGACCACCCCGATGATCCAGTTCATCTCACGTGGCTTTCGGAATGCACCGGTAAAGAAGATTCGGCACATGTGCGCCACTATCGCAGCGATAAATACGTTCGCAGCCCAGTGGTGTATCTGGCGCATGACCAGCCCCGCCCTTACGTTAAAACTGATGTTGAGGGTCGAGGCGTAAGCCTCGGAGACCTTCTGACCTCGCATCGGGGCGTAAGAGCCGTGGTAGATAACCTCCTTCGAGGAAGGAACGAAAAATAGGGTCAAAAAGACCCCCGTGAAGAGGAGGACTATGAACGAGTAGAGCGCTATCTCACCCAGCATGAATGACCAGTGATCGGGAAAGATCTTGTTCAGAAGCTTCTTCGAGCCCTTTGCGACGCCGAGTCTCTCGTCCAACCAGTCGGTGGTCTTATTTGCCACTGTATCAGTCGACTTTGTTACTGTGTCCTTCGACATCTAGGCCCTCTCCCAATATCCCGGACCAATCGGCTCATCAAATCCAGCCTGAGCCCTAATAAATCCCAAAGCGTCGATCTTCAGCGGGAGCTGAGGTAGGGGACGGGGAGCCGGTCCGAAAACTGGCGTCGCCCCGGTCAGCACGTCAAAAAGACTCTGGTGGCACGGACACAGTAGCTGCTGTGTCAGCTCCTGGTATAGGCCTACCGGGCAGCCGGCGTGGGTGCAGACCTTAGAGAAGGCGATATAGCCCTGGGGGCCCCAAGTCTCCCTCCCCGGCCTGGTGACGATGTCTTCTAGTGCCGGCCTCACTAAGACAACTTGATCGATAGCGCTACCCGCAAAGCCTTCAGGAAACGCAGTCAGCACTCCACCGACCTCGAGGTCGGTTACCATCACAGCCGAACCATCTGGCTTCACCAGCCGGGCGTTTGGCTTCCAATCCGTCAATGTCAAGGTCTTACCCGGAATCGGCCCAAGCGAGCGCAGAAATGGGAAGAGCTGGATCACCCCCAAAGCTCCAAGGGATAGACCTAAAAGCCTCGTCAGCATCTTTCTTCTGGTC
>JAKAPB010000284.1 GCA_021823045.1 Actinomycetes bacterium
ACTTCAGTAACTCCAAGGTCACTATCTCTGACGGCCTTTCATCCGCCCTGATCATATCTATCGAACGTATCAAGTTCTCACCATTGATCTTCTCACCCCTCTCGAGCAGAAGGATGAGTTCTTCGAAGAGTGAGGCAACCCTGTCAACTTCCTCCCCGGAAACCGATATTTGATTTCCACGGACGATAATTTGAGTGTTAGGGAATGATAACTCTATACTCTTCAATATTTCATCGTGTTGACCAAGCAATCCCAACATTAGGTGGTTTCCCGGGACCTCTAGCTGTACAGTCTCAGCCAAAAAAACTTGTCCTCTCACTATCCATATCGACCTGAAAGCCCATATTCAAAGAATTGCTCATCTCGCCAAGCCTCACAACTTTCCTAAGCTCGGCCTTTACCTTGGACCATATATTGCCTATCTTATTGACCGAAACCCACCATAGTTATTATCCCACGAAGCGCTGCGAGTAAGGCCAAAGATGCACGATCCCGAAGATGATAAGCCCCAAAAAGCCGAGAGGGATCCCTTATGGGAAAATCTCCAAATTTGGACTACTGACCTCGACTTAGAGGGTGCGGCGAAAAAACATAGCTCAAAAAGGTTCGAACAAGCCAAGTATGCTTCATTAACACTCGCCGAAAAGTTGCATCTTGCGTCTCTGACAACTCGGCCGATTACCTTCACAATGTCTTCGGGACGGGTCCTGTCCCTTCCAGTCTGGTCGATATCCAAAGACGGCGTCATGTGCGGTCCGATCGAGGGCAACCGAATTCCAACCAAGATCCTATCCTTGGGATGGATCCGTTCGATCAACATCACTCCCACCCCTAACCAAAGTATTTTCTTGGAGCAAAAACTCGAAACTAATGGTACTTTTTTGGCCTGGATCGAAGCTCATCTGGTCACTGGTGCGTCGATAGTACTGCGCACAGCGGCCTCCAAAACCCCCACGCAACTCGCCTTTCTCGGCGTTGGTGAAGACCACCTTATAGCGTCCTCTTCTGATCAGGAGATCCTGGTGCCACAAGGGTCCATTGCGGAGATTGACATCGTGGTCTGCTAGCCAGAGCAAGCTAACATGTGGACCGGCTAGAACTTTCATCCTTCTTGACCACTTTGAGCCTTCATCTCGTAAAGATGCCTTAGTTCTCCGGGCTGAATTCGGGTCGACTCGATGAATGCTTCGACTTCATCCCTTTTGAACCTTATAACACGACCTATTTGGTAAGCAGGGAGCTGGCCGTCGTCGACCAGCCGATAGATAGTCCTGAGTGAAATTCCGAGTACCTCGGCGGTCTCCTTCGATCCCAACCAATCAGAGTGCGATTCCCGTGCATGCGCCATTGTCGATATTTTAGTCCAAAGACACTGGAATTTAACAAAATATCCTGATAATCATCGAGAATCATCCATGGCCGACGGCGAAGTATCCAATGTCAGAATCTAAACTGCGAGTCTCCAATGCCCACTTTAGCCGGTCCGGCTGAAGCACTTTAACGAATATCTCCGATCGCTCTCGACCGGTCACTCACTTATAAGTGAGTGACCCAGTCAGAACTTCCGCCCTCCACCGGATAGCCGACTGAGACAGATTTGAAACATAGTAGAGCGAACCCGTCAGGAACTCGTAGTGTAGCAAGACTTGACGAGTAGTAATTTGAACAGACGAAAGCGCAATCCCCTCCCTCACGGAAGGGGAGGTTCACTCTACTTTATTACCACACTTGTAGCACCAAACAGTACTCTGTGCTAATTTGGGGCGATATCGCGATTGGAGCCCCACAGGTCTACTTGGAGTAAGCAGATGAGAACCACTTCTATAAAGAAGCGCAGCCCCCGATGGAGAGGCATCAATACACCAGCCCCGAACCCAGCTGACGACGAACAAACTTCGACAAAGGTTTCAAAGATGGCCGCCAAGAGAGTCTTGGTTGGCTCGCTTCTCATCGTAGTGGCAATCTTCGGACTTTCATGGTCATTTTCCAATCAGTCTGGAATATCAACCTTGCTGGTTGTGGTCCCAAAGAAGTCGATAGAGCCATACCAACCGATCACATCGAACGATCTGACCACTCTCGAGATTCCCACAAAATCTCAATTCAATTCGCTATTTCTTACCAGCCCAGCCATTCTGCTTGGCGACCAAGCCCTCGTTCCGCTGGAGCCAAACGAACCCATCATCCAATCGGAAGTTGCCCCGATCATCCACCATGCCGACCGCGAGCTCACGCTGGAAGTTCCATCAGCAAGAGCCGTCGAAGGTTCGATCTCGCCTGGCGATCGGGTGGATGTCCTAGCCACCTACGGAACTGGCCCTACCGCCAATACGATAACTGCCGGTAGGTCGGTGTTGGTCCTGGCGGTTTCCGAGCTCACGAGCTCCTTCAGCAGCTCGAGCCCGAAGACGATCTCAATCACCCTGGCAGTCAGCAGCTTTGAAGAAATGATGGCGATCGCTCAAGGGCAAGTAGCCGCCACTATAACTCTCGTTAGGTCCACCGGTGCCGCGCCATTTCCGAAGCAAGACGTAATCTACCCACCAACCGGGGTTAGTCAGTTGCAACTTAGCAATGGCTCGATCGCAAACTTAGCGCCACAAAATGGCCCAACACAGTCACAGGTGGGATAGATGCGCCTCCACTTTGTAGCAAAAGAGGCGTCGAGCTGGCCTATACAGATCACCAGATGGATATATAACAGCTCTATCTCCGCTACTGTCATCTCCTATCCCCATCCGGCCATGCTCCCGGAGCTCGCAGCGGACGATCTCATAGTGGTAGATGCGAGCCTCGTTCGCTCCTTGGAAGGTGTTATCGAGGACCGCAAGCATTCCAGTAACGGCAGCGTCTCTGGCTCCCGCGTTATAGTCATTGGCGATCACGCTCCTCCAGGTTTCATCTGCCTCCCAGAACCGCTGATTCTGACGGATCTGCTCCACGTGATCGAGATGGGTCATAAATCATTTGTCGATCCCGTCGACCTACTGACAAATCACAGGCGAGACAGTCCTTTTGAAAGCACCGAGGTAACCCCATCCCCCGAAAGCTTGGATTATGACTGGTTAGCAGACGGTTGGCCGAAGGGCTCGGAAATCGAATACCCTTCGTTTAGTGGACTCAATCTCGACATCGTCGCGGAAAAGATCCCCAAGGATCCCCCAACATCTGACGTTGAAGACTCGAAGGACCAAAGGTCAGAAAGCTCGATCAAGGAGCTGGGGCCTCAGGTCGAAAGGGTAAGTCCCACCAACCCAAAACCTCCCCCTGCCACCCCTTCGGATAGGCCTCTCGACCATTGCACCACGAGCACTTCAACTAAATCAAAAAAATGGCGGAACAAGTTCAGGACTCCCAAATCGAAGCCCGATCAAGCCACATCATCGTCGGCAAATAATGAGGAGCGACGGGAAGCTGGCCACATAATTGCAGTTGTCGGTCCCGGTGGGGTAGGTACCTCAACGATTGCCATGGCGCTTGCACAGGGATTGTCACAAATGGGAGAATCTTCGCTATTGGTAGACGCCAGATTGCGAGGCGAACAGGCCTTTCTAAACGACGCTAGATCCAATGCCGTGGGAATTTCTGACCTTATTAGGGCTTCGAGAATCTCCCATCTTGAAAGGCGGGATCTCGATCCTTATCTCGAATGGGTGAGCACCCGGGGCTACTTCCTCTTAAAATCCGGACGCACCAGGCGCGACTGGCTCGGATGGGATCAGGATTCAATATGCTCGGCTCTCGAAACATTGACAGGCAATTTTAAGTACCTAGTCATAGACGTTGGTTGCGATTTCGAGGGATCTTCAGACACCGGATCCACAGACATAGAGTCCAGAAATCTTTTTGGACGAATATCGATAGCACGATCTTCACTTGTCGTGCTCGTAGGAACAGACGACACTAAGGGAATTTTTTCTCTAGCTTCGATCAATCGAGAAATCTCGCTC
>JAKAPB010000285.1 GCA_021823045.1 Actinomycetes bacterium
TTGGTCATCGTCTCTAAAAAGGTAGCCGATACCCTCGGTGTTCAGCCACTAGGCGAAGTGCTCTCCTACGGCCAGGTTGCCGGACCGGACGCATCCCTATTGACCCAACCCTCTAGTGCGATCATGGCTGCGCTTGCCAAGATTTCCAAGGGAGTCAAAGATGTGGATCTATTCGAGCTAAATGAGGCCTTTGCGGCCGTTTCGCTAGCCTCGATGGACGACCTGGGGGTCAGTGACGAAATTGTAAACGTAAATGGTGGAGCAGTTGCTCTTGGGCACCCGGTTGGCTCTTCGGGAGCAAGGATCTCGTATACCCTGCTGGAGGAGCTGAAGCGACGCGGCGGCGGGATTGGTGCCGCCGCACTCTGTGGCGGCGGTGGTCAAGGGGATGCCTTGATCGTTAAGGCCTACTGATAGGGCATTTGTCCCCAGAACAACTGCGCTGGATCCCTGGCGCTTTGGTATTCGAAGGAGGTGTCGGACTGGATTTTCTGCCCGACACCTCCTTGCTTTAAGACAGCGCTGCTTTGAGTCCACGTTTTAGCATCGTCTTTCTGATGGGACATCTGAAAGATCGGGCAGTCATGCGGCGCCAAGGGTCACCTTCTGCAAATTCGCACTGGCGCTTATGGTTGTAGTCTTGGCAAAGCCGCCGCCCTTATAAGCGCTAGAACGGGAATGGCACCGGATCTGGCAAAATGTCTGAGAGTCTTGCAAGATCCGGACCCTTTTACCAGGATTTTCGCTCTGCCTAGGAGATGCAAGCTCCAGTAGAGACTGCGGTAACCTTTCCAACCGCAGCTAGACCTTCCTTGGCTACCGCCGGAGATGCGAGGGCGAATCCTACCTGTGGATTTGTGGTAGACCGTGAGAAGACCACCCCGACGACCTGACCAGCGAGGTCGAGGAGGGGACCACCCGAGTTGCCCGGCCTGACTATTGCTTCGATCTGGTAGACGAGTCGATCGGTCAGACCCTGTCCGTAGATGTCCCTTCCAGTCGCGTTGAAGGTCGCCATAATCCCAGCGGAACCGTAGGTAAGTGGACCACCTTCGGGGTAGCCCATTACTACCGCCTGGGTGCCCCGATTGAATTCAGTGGTATCGAAGGTCAATTTAGGATCACTGAGACCCGGAACGCTTAGCACCGCTATGTCTAGCTTTGGATCAAAAAGGACGGGCTTTGCCGGGTGGTCTCCACTCTGATCAACGACCACAGGATCGGAGATTCCCGCAATTACGTGGGCATTGGTTATCACGTACCCATTGGCAATGACGAAGCCGGAACCCTCTTGGATCTGCCCACAGCCGAGGCCCTCAATTTTGACCACCGAAGCCTGAGAAGCGGCCAAAACTTTGGCGACTTGAGCGGAGCTGGGGAGACCAACCGGACCAGCCAGCTGCGGTGGTATCGATGCGAAGACCGGGGGAAAGCCTGCCGAACCCATCAATCGATCGATCTTGGCGAAGAGTGAAGGTGCGGGGGGCATTACCTTGTCGATCGCCCTGACAATCTCCGAGTTCGCAACCTGGGCACTGACGGTGGAGAAGGGGGAGTTGATAGCGATTGCTGCGATTACCCAAGCACCGAGGAGGGTTGCCAAGACTGAAATTCCAGAGCCCAAGATTGCGTCTATAGAACCGAGGTGGACCTTACGTAGTGACTTGAAGATTTCGGTCCCAGCTTTTCTGCCCAAACCGGCGAGGATCGACGCACAGATAAACAGGGTCAGTAAGGCGATGATCGTCTTCAGGATCCCCGGCTTTACTACCGAACCGATTACCGGGGCTAGCAGGGCTCCGATAATCATCCCGACCCAGAATCCACCATAGGAGCCGAGTTGGACCGCGGCTCCCAGCTTGGTTCCCCTTGCGGCGGCGAAAGCAACCGCTATGAGAACCAAAAGATCTACCAAGTCAAAGCCGGCGATGACCGATGTGATGGTGTGTGTCGACGCAAGAATCACTTTTTTACCTGTATAGACCCTAGTGGGCTGAGTGTGAAGGTGGCATAGTAAATTACAAGGTCTTAATCTGCCAGATCCGATGGTCTATTCACCGACAGCGAGAATATCATGTCCAGGCCCTCCGCCGAAATTGGCCTTGCCAGCTGATAGCCCGCTACTGAGTCAACCCCGGTAGTTTTTAGAAAGTTCAGCTGCCCGGCGTTTTCCACTCCGACAGCGCAGACCGAGGTCCCCATGCCACCGATGAGTTCGGTGGTCGAAGCGACGACCCGCCTCGCAATGTCCGAAGCATCGACGAGTTCGATCATAGATTTTGCGAATTTTACCTGGTCAAAATGGAACTTGGTCAATACCGAAAGTCCCGCTCCATCCTCGCCGAGGTTGTCGAGATTTAATCCTATCCCATAATCCGATAGTGCTCGCAGCTGTGCTTCGCTGCGGTCCCATGACCTCCCGGTCAGCCCCCCCACCGAGATATCGAGCCAGATCGGAAGGTGTTCCCCGCTCCTACTCTCCAGCATGTGGATCAGCTCAAAGGCCAATGCCGAGTCCTTTAGGTAGCTCTCTGACACGTTGACGTCTACTCGAATGTCGAGTCCGGGGAAGCGATTCCACCAGATTGCGCTCTGGTTAATCGCCTGTTCTAGGACTATCCGGGCAAGTTCCCTGCCGAGGCCCATCTCTTCGGCGAGTGGTGCGAACTCACTCGCCCCGAGCTGACCCTTTTCGGGGTGCTCCCAACGGGCTAGTGCCTCGACTGCTACTAACTTCATATCGGACAAGTTGTAGATCGGAAGGTAGTTGAGGGAGATCTGGCCCCCTGTGATCGCCTTTCGGAAAAGGGCCTTATCCGTCTGTACCCTGAGGTTGGCTAGGTAATTAATTCCCTGGTAGAGTTCGATCCCGCCGGGACCGTTCCTCTTCGCAACCGAGCGGGCCTTTGAGGACATCGACAGGATCTCATCCGCTGTGGGCTCTGAATCGGTGGAGACCCTGGCCACACCGACAGAAGCTGTAAGCAGTATCGGTTCGTCGTCGTCATCAACCTTGAAGGGGGCGGCGAGACAACTCTGCACCGATCGGCCGAGCCAGGTCGCAGTCTCGTCTGAGTTGACTCCGGTGATAATCAGTATGAAAACGTCCGAAAAGAGCCGGCCCAAAAACCCCTTGGTTCCAAATGCCCCCTGTAGTCGAGTGGCAATCGCTTTGAGGATCTGGTCGCCATAGCCGATTCCGTAGTTTTCATTTACTGCGGAAAAGCCGTCGATATCGATTACCAAGGCACAAATTTCGAGTAGTTCATCCGAGGTGACTAATTCATTTAGGTGATTGACAACCTGTGAAACATTTGCAATTCCGGTCAGGGAGTCGACCCATGATGTGTCGTGTGAACGGCTGACAATCCTACCTAGTAGTTCGATGACGTCTTTTTGGGTCCGTGAAGGGTCTACTTGCTCGACGAAAAGTTCTATAAAAGTACCGCCGTCCTCACCTAACTGAATCGTCGCCGGCAGATGGGGTACGGATTTGGTGTCGATCTTTCCGATGAGGATTGAATCGATTATCCAGGCTTTTAGCTTGGTCCCCGAGGCATCCTTTGCGCTGCACGCCTTTACGAATCCCCTGGAGAGATAGGTCTGATTTGCCTCAATGTCGGTGGAATTGCCTATTGAGATTGCACAGATAGTTCCGGTGATAATGTCCAAGGAGAGTTGGAAGGGCGGGAGTAGATCCGTTTGGGTCGCCGCAAAATCGGATCCCAGGTCCAGGGGGTCGCCAATGGATATGAACTCGTCTCCCTCGATGGTAAAAGAGCTAAACTGCCTATCCATTTGGCATCCTCACGATGCTTTGGGCCGATAGATAACGTGCTGCACTGGTCTAGTTATCGGCACCATAAGGCAAATCTTAATTGCCCTCTCGATTCAATTGGGACGCACCCTCCCCTGGTGTCAAATATCAAATACCATTTGCGTTATCAA
>JAKAPB010000286.1 GCA_021823045.1 Actinomycetes bacterium
GAGTTAGCCCATTTGACCCACCACAACCATTCGGCCGACTTCTATCAGCTATTAGAAGAGAGACAGCCCGAAGCAAAGAGGTTGAACGCCGAGCTGAAGAAGGCGGGGGCAACCGTACCAACCTGGCTCAGCTAAAGGTTTCGGTCAATTTCTGAAGAAAAGTTCCCTTGATCCAGATAACCGCTACGCCAACTTAAAAGGCGAAAATGCCTGCGCTAAAGGTATCGATCTTGTCCTAAACCCCGGTCAAAGCTTAGGGGGAGATTCCAATGAATACTTATGACCCAGAGTTGAAAAGGACTCTAATGTGCAAGGGAGCCATCATCCACGCGATCCGATTTAGCGCGGCCAATGCGAAATTACCCAGACAAAACAGACCTATATGACTATACTGACTATTATGGTTAGCAAATCAGATGGAGCCCCTACAGAATCAAGAACTTGGACGGTTGCCGAGGCGAAGGCGAAGCTAAGTGAAGTAATTGAACAGGCCATTACCAAAGGTCCCCAGACCATAACGCGTAACGGCAAGAAGGCGGTCTGTGTAGTGTCGGTAAAGGAGTGGGAGCGCAAGACTAAGCGAATAGGAAGTCTTGTGGATTTCTTCTCATCCTCGCCAATTGGAAATGGAACTCTGGACATTGATCGAATGAAGGATACTCCCGGCGAGATCGATCTGTGAGTTTTCTGATTGACACAAACGTAGTTTCTGAATTGATCAAGGGCTCGCCGAATCGCGGAGTCGTCCAATGGGTCAACAGTGTCGACGAGGATCGGATCTATTTGAGTGTTGTAACAATTGCTGAAATTCGCAATGGGATTGAACGCCTAACTGATGGTAGTAAGCGCCGTCAACTCGAATCATGGTTAACGATGGATGTATCTCTGCGGTTTGATAATCGGATACTTCCCATAGATTATGAAGTTGCCAGCGAATGGGGATCAGTTATTGCTGAGCGCCAGGAGCAGGGACGTCCGATAGGTGTCATGGATGGCTTTATTGTGGCAACCGCAAGGGTCCATAGATTGACACTTGTAACGCGAAACACCTCTGACTTCTTCGGCTCTCTAGAGGAGATCGTCAATCCTTGGGTGGATGAGTAGGACGATCTACGGAGTTTTCCGGTGGATGGATCTTAGGACCAGACTGTCCTCTGCTTGCCGCCCCAGAGGTATCCCTTAACGAAGCACTCAGGGTCCCATGACCAGCTCCGTTTGGCAAGGTCGCTAGCGCCACACCAACCTGCCCAACACGGTTAATCGGACTAATAGCTGGCTGGCGTATTCCGGGATCTTTAGCAGGTAAGCCTCCCCAGGGACTCGAAGTTATCGGGGGCTATCACCACCGATGGATCGTGGTCGGCTCGGGTGATCATGTCCACCTTCGGTCTGCCGGTATCAGCGTTGAGAGTCTCGACTCAGTTCGCGTGGGACTCCGAATATGTCACAACTCCGTCTCGCTACTTCGATAAACGTGCAGCTAAATGCAGTTCGGTGCGCACCAGATCGAGGCTCTCTCTAAGCGACGACTAGTTGACCTTGAACCGGCTAAACGTCACCGGTCAGTCGTTCTGAGCGACACTTTCATCGAATCTTTAGGGCGTGGGCGACGCCACCGAAGCCGCTAAAGCGTCATCAGCTTCGGTGACGGCGGGTTATCCCTTACTTAGCCACCGCTTCCACCAGCTCGAGTGTTTCGCCCAAGGTGACTACGCAGTTTTTTTGACCAGAGACTGGCCGCAAGGGGACTGTTTATCAAGTACTTGCAATCGACTGGGTCTTCGAACGCAGCTAATGCTGTTTCCACGGCTGAAAGGTCGTTCCACCCGCGCGGCTGCGGAGTGCCGACAGAGAGAAGGTACCGATCGAGCAGGTCAAGAAGGTGCAAATCATCAGCACAGAGAGTTTTTAGGCGACTTTTAGCGGATTGGTCTAGTGCTGCTTTAGCGGCCTCTTTCTCGGCCTTCAACTCTTGGCGCCGTTTCGGCAGGTCTAACCACTGAAGGAACTCCTCGCAAGTTTCGACGCAGGCTTCCACACCTTTTTCAAGGATGGCAAATAGCCATCTGTCATCGGGATTTTCTGGCACTGTTCCGTCGTAGCTAGCCGAGAGCGGATACCATTCGTAGGAGCGGCTAGCCAGATAGCCATCCATGACGGTCCAATCTGGGTTTGACAAAGTCCGTGCCGAGTTTGCTCCGCTGGTCCACAGTGCCCATTCCTCAGTCACTAAGTCTTGCAGTTCCCATTCGACCTCATCGTTATCGCCCTTTACATTGGAGTAGAGGCGCGACGAGTCCTCGTCAATTCCTAATACGATTCGAGAATCGTTCCTGACGAGTGCAACGGTCACGGGTTCTTCTAGCAGGCTTCCCACAAAGCAGCTTTCTGTCTCCTCATCCGATCCTCGGATCCGGACGAATCCGTTAGCAAGCAGTAGCTCCGATAGCAATATCCACCTTGGTAGGCTGCTCCGCTCTAGCGGCGCTGCGTTTGGCCTTATTGCATGCACAACGGCATTGAGGACGGTAATGGTGCAGACACCAGAAAACATGTCATCCAACGAAAACTCCTGGTTCTCCTCCATCTGCCTTATTGCATAAAGGACGTTCTCGTCTGATGCTCCCGCTCGAAGTAGTGCTTGCTTTATGACTCCCCAGCAGTCTTCTTTAGTGATCCCAGCACCAGGAGACCAGCTACTCCTCACAAAAAACCGAGTTCCGCATTGGCAAGTCGGACGTGGCGCCGACAGGGTGCTAATCGGCTGGGTGAAGCCACAGAACGGACACTGCAGTTTAGCCATGGCGGTGCATCGAATGATGTCCTTAACTGTTCTCCTGATATCGGCAAAGGTGCCGTAGATGATCGTCTTGCCCCACGGATAGATGCCGACCTTTATTCCATATGAACGTCTGTCAATCAGTGCTATCTCGTCGATCTCCCAGCCCTCGCATTCTCCTTCTTCCTCTGCCTTTTCCAGCAAGGCTTGAATTTCGGATTCCAGTCGCTGCAATTTAGCCACGCCTGGCGTGTTGTTAACCTCGTCCACGGTGCGAATACCCCCACTATTATCATTTAAACTTTCCGAAGAACGCTTTGGCCAGCGTCAGGAATCTGGCTTTTACCGTCGAAAACTTTTCACTGCAAATCACCCAGCGATCCTGACTACTTTCTCGAATGTCTTGCTGACGTTCCGCCGTGTTTGTAGGCCCATCACCGCACTTTGGCGCTAGGGCTAAAGACCCAAAGGTCCATATATTTAAATCGGGTTGACAAATACACCGGAATCGCCACAAGAGTGTCGCTTTTGGTGTACCGTTCTTTTTGGCCCATCTGGCGTATAGGGCGAGGCTAAATACGCAAACGCTGGGACACGCCACCGCGTCCGATTGGATAACGCCTTTTAGAGGGGCAACGAACCGCCAACTACCCGTCTGGTCGATTCTGTTGCTCGGTGTTTAGCTTAATATCGAAAACGGCATCCACCGACATTTCCAACTAATCAGGAGCCAGACAAGGGCCTGTTTGGCTGCCAGCAGTGTTTTAGTAGTTCCGGGAACTCCTGACGGAGCCGTTGCGCTGAAACACCCTTCGGCCGGTTTTGGCAACCTCGATATGACTCCAAGTCGATCCAGGGGAACGGAATTGACATCGATGACGAATCACACATCACCCACCCAGTCGTCGAGCCGGCGATTATCAACCAGATCGTAACCAAGTGGCTCCCCTAGCCATCAGGTTAGTTGGGTGGTGCACGCCACACAGGAACAAGCTGGTGCGCGAGGTCGCACAGTAGAGGGGGCTAGCGGTCGCAAAGGTCGGCGTTCGTCTGCAGAAGAGCCTCTGGGGAGTTGTTCGGCCAATTCGAATATATCTATGAACCTAAGAACCGCATTCTTAGCCAAAGAGCTCGGACTCTTCGTCATCGACCACGAGTTAGCCCAT
>JAKAPB010000287.1 GCA_021823045.1 Actinomycetes bacterium
GAGAGCGAGGAGGAGAATATGACCAGAGCTCGCAGCTTTAGCTTGTGAGGGTAGAGAAGTATGACCCCCCGAGATGCGAAGGAAGCCATAAAAAGTGTTGTAAATGCTAGCTGAGTCGAAGAAGCCGAGACGTGGTAGATGAAGTGGGCGACGAGGGCACCGAAAGATACCGCAGCCACAAAGGGGAAGGAGTATATGAGTTGGGTGTAGATGGCGATCCTAAAGCCTCGAATTCGCATCAACTCGGTGACCGATATTTTCCTTTTCGGAACTACCACTTCTGGAGGGCCTTGGACCGAACCGACCTCAGTCTTCTTGATTAGCCAAAGGGCAAGAAGTACAAAGGGCAAGAAACTACCCATCGCTACAACTAGCGAACCGGGCCAGAGTCGAAGTAGTACAGACTCAATTAGAGGTCCGACGGCCAGGCTTGCGGATAAGGCAAAGGTGTAGGCCGCCACACCCCTACTGGGCGAGACGCCCTCTAAGTGAGACCCGATTGTGGCCAAGCTCGGATACATAACTCCACCCGAGATCCCAAGGGCTATGTAGCCCAGAAAGAATCCCGCCGAATCCTTTGAGATGACCAAGAGGATCGAAAGTCCAGTAGCTAACAGGGCAAGTCTAGGCGCCGATTTAAGCGGTGTTTTGCGAACCGAAATCAAAAAGGCGGTCAGTACCGCAGACACCCCAGAGAGGGCAACAGCTAGTCCAATTGACGAAGTCGAAAGGGAAAGGACTTGCCTTCCTAAAAGCGGAGCAGTGGTCTGGACGCTGTTATTGCTCGCCCGAAATAGGGCCGCTATCGCGAGATAGCCCACGAATCCGGCCAATTCCGACCGTTGCATTTCAAAGAGTCTTTTAAAAGCCTTCATAATCCTCGCGGGCGCGCCATGGTGGAGTGATATAGGGCCTACCCGGCTTTGTTACGTAATATAAGTCTAAAGGCTACTGAGGAATTTAAGTTGAAATTGCGACAATAGTTAGCGACTTTTCTGGCCTGCCGAATGGATTTGCCCATCGAATCGAGGGCAAACTTGAGTACCGGGTTAAATGCGGAAGACTCTTGAACTCAGCGCTGGCCTTCTAAAGAGGCGCGGAGATCAAAATTGAGGCCAACCCGTCCGTTTCTGGGGGTTTGTGCCAGTGGCAACGGACGGGATGAATTGGGAATTACTACCGATTGAGGCGCGCTAGCTACCGAGCCTTTTTGTCGGCACCACTCGAACCATGACTCGGACTTCACCCTCGGTTCGGAAGGGGTAGGCATCTTGTCCAAGATACTTCTTTGCCATCGCATCGATATGCGCGTCGGCCCCTCCGGTCTCGAACTCTCCTTTTCCACTCACCGAGACCCATCGGTAAGGCTGCTTGGAATCGACCACGCAGATCGAAACGTGCTTGAACTGCTCAATGTTGCGATGCTTCTTTCGGCCAACTGAAGTGTTGATTATGACGGCTTCTCCGTCGGTGTCCACCCAGGTAGGCGTGGAGTGCAGAGAACCGTCGGGATTAACGGTGGTAACTATCGCAATTTGCGCCTCTTTTAGGAGTTCAATATCGGCATCGGTTAATTTGTTGGCCATCTGTTTCCCCTTTTGATCTTTAATCTCAGAATATCGAATAATACATTACGCCCGTTGTGCAATTATCGAATATTCACCAATTCTCCTGGACCAAGGTTCGCAAAAGCTAAGGGGTGCTCTTAGGGGTCGACCAGACTATAGGGCTCAAAAGTGTTAGATTCTGCAAGGTTGTATTTACAGAATCAAGGAGGAGACGTGAAACTCGGCTTGCAGCTTGGATACTGGTCGTCGGGACCACCAACGGGAGCTTTAGAGCTACTGCTAGCCGCAGAGGACCTCGGTTTTGATTCGGCGTGGACCGCAGAAGCCTACGGTTCCGATGCCCTTACGCCATTGGCATGGTGGGGTTCGCAGACCAAGCGTATCAAATTAGGGACTGCCATCATGCAGCTCTCCGCCAGGACACCTACCGCAGCGGCGATGGCCGCCTTGACCATGGATCACCTCAGCAATGGGAGGTTCATAATGGGGATTGGTGCATCTGGCCCCCAGGTCGTCGAAGGATGGTACGGACAGCCGTATCCAAAACCACTTCTGCGTACTCGAGAATATATAGAGGTAGTGCGTTCTACCCTCAAGCGAGAAGGTCCACTCGTTCACAATGGCGAGTTTTATAATCTTCCGCTACAAGGTGGCAGCAACCTAGGGAAGGCACTTAAATCTACGGTTCATCCCCTGCGTAAAGATCTACCGATATTTATGGCAGCAGAAGGGCCGAAGAACGTCGCACTGGCTGCTGAAGTTGCAGATGGCTGGTTTCCTTTTTGGTTTTCGCCAAGTTCGGACTCTTTCTATCGCCAAGCACTTTCCGAAGGCTTCTCCGCTCAGCCCTTATTAGATAAGGCCAAAGGATTTGAGGTCGCATGCCCGACCATGGTGGCCATCGATGACGACGTGGAAGCCGCAGCGGATAAGATCCGACCCTTCATTTCCCTCTACGTCGGGGGTATGGGTTCAAAGTCGGCAAATTTCCACGCAGATGTATTCGTTCGCATGGGCTACGAGGAGGAGTGCCGTAAAATTCAAGAGGCATTTCTTGCCGGAGATAAGGCCGGCGCAAACTCGCTTATTCCACTTCGCATGGTAGAGGATGTTGCGCTCGTCGGGCCGAAGGAGAAGATAAAAGATGATCTCGAGCGGTGGAATGACACGGTAATCACCACCTTGATCGTCGGCGGAGACCTCCAATTGATTCGTACTATGGCTGAGCTTGTACTTGGTTAGCCATGTCGACAAGTCAGGCTACGTTCCTCGTGATTTTTGCATTTAGGCAGGCCTATTTCCATCTATAGAGGTGCTCTGGCCTACCGGTCGCTCCGTACTTGAGGGTGATGTCGACCTTTCCCAGGCGAGCTAGGTAGGAGAGGTAACGTTGTGTTGAAGTCCTAGAAAGGCCGCTCCGCTTCGATACCTCTTCTGCCGTTAGGTCCTCCTTAGTCTGACGGAGTGTTTCGACTACTTTTTCGGTGGTATGGATCGAATGCCCCTTTGGCCTCGTCTCCTCAGGGGTGGACCGTATGGAGAGCCAAAGTTTGTCTATCATCGCCTGGTCGACTTCTTCTACTGAATCGACTTCCTGCCTAAAGATTCGATAGGAGTGGAGTCTTTCTGTCAGGCTCGCCGAATCGAAGGGCTTAGTAATGAAGTGCACCGCACCGGCCTGCATGGCAGTTCGGACGCTAGCTGTGTCCTTTGCGGCGCTCACTACAATTACGTCCGGCCTTGGAGGTGCCATCTGGTTGAGCTTAGATAGCACTTCCAGCCCGGTGATGTCGGGCAGGTAGAGGTCGAGGAGTACGAGGTCTGGGTGGCTCTGGGCGATGAGGTTTAGCGCTTGCTCGCCGGAAAAAGCGTGTCCTTGAACCCGAAATCCGGCCACCCTCTCAACGAAGGTCGAGTGGATCTGATTAACGCGATAGTCGTCCTCGACGACAAGAACATTTATGTCGCTCAAGTTACCATTTCCTTTGGCTGCGGAGACCTCCACCTTTAACTCTAAGGCCCGTAGCTTGAGTCTTGGTCGATTTTGATCGTAGCTGATTCTGCGATGTGCGACGGTTGATGGTTACTTTTCGAACCTTCTGGCGGTACTTTCTTGGTGGCCATTGCCCGCTTTGGCTTCGCTGGGCCGACCGAGAACGGTAGGGCGATCTTGAAACACGCACCCGGGGTGTTGGAGACCTCGATGCTCCCCGACGACTTCGATACCACCTGCTTTATTAGCGCAAGGCCTAATCCGCGCCTAGCCCCGTGGCGAGATTGCTTGGTCGAGAAACCGTCGACGAATATATCTTCACGAAGTTCAGCGGGAATTCCCGTTCCCGAGTCTTCGACCTCAATTAGTAGATAGATCGG
>JAKAPB010000288.1 GCA_021823045.1 Actinomycetes bacterium
GGAGAGGCAAGAACGACCCTCGGGCGAGTGAGAATGAAGCCCGAGCGGAGAACCTTGGAAAAGGTGCATCTAGTGAGTAGACTCACCATTTATCACTCAGATGCAACGGTTATTTAGTCCGAAGTTCCCCCCTGGAGTCCCTCCTTGACGCGTTCTGGCCGGACTTATTCCAAAAACCCCTGCCTATGGTAGGCATGTAGAAAGACCACCTACCAGGGGTCGGGTGCTATTGGAGGGGGAACTTCGGTTTAGTGCGAGAGGTTCTCTGGCAAGATCGGCTCTCCGTGGCCGGGTATGATCCAAGCGGGATTGAGGCCAAGTACCCTTTGACGCTGTTGATTGAGTTGGGCTTGGTCAACGCTGTACTTGTCAAATTCCGGGCCATTTTTGTCCCACCACAAGTGGGTGTAGATGATCAGTCCCTCAGTGGTTTCCATCGCCACAGAGATGTCCTGGGGCGTATGCCCAGGCGTCTCAAGCAGGGTGAATCCATCGGCTAACCGCACTCCCTCGGCCCTGCGGGAGGTCCAAGAGTCGTTTATGTAGGTAGCTTGGAAGTCGTGGACGAGAGCATTGTGGAATAGAGCGATATTGATCGTGTGGTCTGGATGGTGATGGGAGATCACGACATCGGAAACGTCTCCTGGATCTATTCCAAGAGACGCTAGTGGGCTTAGTATCGAGTGCCTAGTCGGTACCATCCCCGGGTCAAGTATCACAATTCGGTCCGAAACCCGTGCGAGAACCACCGTCCCGGCCACACCGGGCGTTAGGTATCCTACCGACAATACGTCGATGGAACATTTCTCGTTTTCGTTGCCAAAGTGCAGCACGGTCACCTCTTTATTCGACTGTGCACCAATATAACCGAAAGTTTCCGTTTTTCTTATCCGTGGTCACAGAGGGACCTAATGGGGGACTTTGGTCTATCAAGTCGAGCTTAGACCGTCATCTCCGAGTTGGTCGGATACCGAGGTGACCTTGCCGATACCCATTTTAATCCATCGTTGTTGTGTGGATTCCATTTGGGCTTGGTGGAAATCCATTTGCTGTCGAAGCGTCGGTTCGATGAGTATTCAGCTCCTTATTACTTTGGCATGGCACAAAGACCGCCGAAAGGTAAGTCAGAATCCGCCAGATTTCACCGCTTTCGGGGACGTAATCGTGAGGGAAGCTTGGTACACACCTCGGTTTTGCGCATGGTAGTTGTCGTTTGTCTCGTCAGGTGATTCGGGTGGTCTGGGCTGTACGGCCGAATTGGATCCCCCCCCAACTCTTTGCGATGGTGAAAGATCTGGCGCAAAGTTCTGACAACGATGCGTTTTGTTTCGAGGCAAGACGATATGGTAAAGTGTTTGGACTTAAGGGAATTTTATTTTATCTTTTTGTGCGCTCATTTATCTACTGTGGACGAAAATAGTGTATATTTTGTGCTGTGGGAGAAAATGAGAATCTGAGCCTTAACCCTACGGCGGCGGCGATCCTAGGCCTTTTCATTAGGGACGGAGCGATGACCGGCGGCGCGGTTGTAAGGCATGCAAACTTGACGATAGGTGACTTTTGGTCATTGACCAGGAGCCAAGTCTACCGAGAACTCTTGAATCTTGAGAAGCGTGGCTACCTGGTAGGATCCCCACCCGGGCCACGGGACGAAAGGACATTTGAATCTACGTCAGCGGGTGATGCGGCCTTCAAGGTCTGGTTGGCGAACGTCCCGGAGAAGGAGACAACCAGGGTACCGATGCTGCTGGTGCTCGGTTTTGGCGGGATGTTAGATCCTAAGAACTTGGCTGAGATGTTGAGAGATTTCAGACGATCTCACGAGGCAAAACTGGATGCTTGCAAGGCAGCAGACGCGGCGATGAGGGCTGGCAAGTTCGACCCCTTCGTAAGGGCTACTCTAAGCTTCGAACTCCACTATGAGGAGGGCGTCTTGAGGTGGCTCGATAGCCTGCCGAGAGAGATCACGCGTCCTTAGCTAAGTAAGAATTGGGCTGTGAGGCTACGACGATCAAGCTCTGCCTCGAGCTAAAGGCTTTAGATCGTTTCAAATGGTTTGTTTGATCGGCAGCTGCTGCGTTGAGTACGGGAATCTTTTCTAGGGAGCTGGCCTAGTTCCTGCATGGTGGAACAAGATGATTAGTCAGACCGCTCCTTGTAAGTTGGCCTGACTTTGGCTATAGAAGCTTGAGAATGTCTCCTATTACTAGGTAGGTGACAAGGCCGATTACGAAAATATAGATGGCACTCATCTGCCAGCGGTACCTATGTTGAGCTACCCAGAAACGCCTGATACCTTTTACGTCGAAGTAGATGGCGACGACACCTATAGGCAGGCCGATAATCGGTCCGAGGCCGACGGTCGCTCCCAAACCTAGAGCGGGAAGGATAAATGGCAGGATCACGTAGCTGAGGGTGCAACGCAAGGCAGAGATTAGCATTGCGAGGCTAAAGAGCCTTTCGGCGGCTTCTTTCCTGGGAGCCCCACTGTCCATTTCGCGGATGCGCAGAAGCTTGCGCATGAAGTTGTCGGCAGTGCCTTTGGTCTCAGTTTGGTACATACACGCTTCGGTATTCACCTCGGTCATAGCACCCATCATAGGAGATAGGACTGCCATATGACTAATTCCTCTCTATATCGAAGAGGTCAAATTCTCAGGATAATGGCTTCGGCGGTTGTGCTTCGGGATTTTGCTAGAGGCTCTTCGCAGCAACTGGCGTTCAAAAGGTTTGACTTAATTCCAAATTGCAACTAAAACGACCCCGATCACGAGGAGGACCGAGCCAGAAAATCTTTTAGTGCGATCTCGCTCTTTCAAGATTTGCCCTCCGAATACTACTCCAAAAAGTACGCTGAGTTCTCGAGCCGGGGCTACCGCAGTCACCGGAGCGTATCTGTAGGCAGTGAGAACGAGGATGTATGCAAGTGGTGAGAGGATTCCAACGATGAGGATTGCCCTTATGTTCTTCTTTGTTACAGCGAGTACTTTGGAGCGTTTTTTGATCGCAAATCCTCCGAGAAGGACTACCCTGCCAAGGGACCCGGACCAATCCTGAACTATAGGCGAGATACCGAGCTTGGATATAGCGTAGGAGTCCCAAATGGTGTAGACCGAGATGATTATTCCGACTAACAGTCCAGCTCGCAAACCCTTAGAGAGTTCAAGTTTACCGCTGTCGAGTCGTGGGATTCCGATCGTGAAAACACCTATTCCTACCAAAGCGATCCCGAGTACCGCCGGCGGAGCGGGCTTGGCTTGAAAAAGGGCAATAGCGAGTGCACTGGCAATTACTGGGCCGCTTCCCCTGGCGATCGGGTAGACCACGGACATGTCCGAATTCTTGTAGCCCCGTTGGAGAGCTAAGAAGTAGAGGGTGTGGAGGCATCCGGTTCCGGCGAGGAATATAAGGTCTCGAGCCGTGATTGTGGGACGATCCGCTATGAAGACGTAGGTGACGAGCGGGAAGAATACAACCAGCGAGACGACGGCGTTGGTCCAGACGAAGATCGTTGAATCGACATCGGCGGCCCTCTTGGACGAGAGGTTCCAGATTGCGTGGAGTAATGACGCGCTAAGCACGAGAGCTAGAGCTAGACGATCCAGAATCCCTCCAATAATCTAGAGACCTCAGCCATTACTCAACCATATCCGGCGAGGGGGTACCTTGGCTGTTCAGACCGAGGTCGTTGATATTGATTCTCGTCCCTGCAAGACAGTACTGCACCTGGAGCACTCTTTTGCTGCTATGCCGTGTAATTGCGATTTAATTCCGCTTGCTTGATAAATGCAAGCGTTCGAACTTGAAGAGGAGGGCCCAAAATAGCATTGGGCCATTGTATAGGACCGGCGTTCGGCCCTATTTGCCTTGGAATTACCCGTTGAGGGAGAAGGAACCGGTGGGAAGGTCCCACTTTTATGATCACCAAAATTCCCTT
>JAKAPB010000289.1 GCA_021823045.1 Actinomycetes bacterium
GTGAGCTCTCCGAACGTGAATACCTTCCCGTCGGCGAAGGCCAGGATGTAACCACGACCGCGGAACTTCAAAAGCCGATTATCGATGTTCGACATAACCAGTTGATAATCCAAGCTATCGGCACCCTTCTTCAAACTCCAATGAGCTATAAAGCGCTCAGGGGGTCACCTCGTCCTTTAACCTAACGAGCCTGCGACACAGTTTTGCCAGTTTTGTTACGGATTCTGCAAGGATTCACCCGGCTCTAAGTGGGCACTTATCGCTTCGTTATAACCCTTTTCCCAAGGCAGAATGAGCTCCAGTCCCCGGGAACCTCTGGTTAGTTTGGGGACCACGACGGTTTTCTTGCTCCGCCCCGCCGCCTCAAGGACTTCTTCTACTGCCTTGTGATTGGCGATGGCCATTAGGTTTTGCCTCGTCGGAAGGACGATCTCGAAAGCCTTGGACTTGGCTCCGGATAATGCCTCGTTAGGATCGATCCATAGGTGGGATACGGTCTCAGAGTCGTCGTGCATTCCAAGCTGGCCAAAAGGAGCGCTCGCTACAAAGAAACGGGTGTCATACCTTTTTGGCTGAGCCTCTGGGGTTATCCAGTGGGAAAAGTAGACCAGTTGCGAGAGGTCCATATATAGGTCTTCTTTAGCTAACACTCCCAAGAAGTCACTCCTTTTCGCAAGTAGATCTTCCCGAGCGCCAAGAAGCTCTTCTTCGGTTGGAACGCTTCCATCGGACCTGGACCCGATAAAAATGCCGGCCTCTTCAAAGCTCTCCCTAATCGCTGCGACAAAGTAGCCCGCTCCGCCGCTCGAAAGACCGAGGGTCCTCGAACATTCGGGGTCCCCCAGGTTCAATGACCTGCCAATCACCTCGGGGTCACGGTCCGATAGGTCCACCTTGCCGCCTGGAAACACATAGGCTCCGGCGACAAATTCGAGGTTTAGATTACGCCTAAGCATCAATACTTCAATACTTTTAACACCCTGTCTCAACAAGATCACGGTTGCGGCTTCGATAACCTGTTGCAAACAAAACTCCTCGACTGAAAGAGGCGGCGAAATCCCCACGCTGTAAATCTAGCCCGGTTAGCTACCAAGGTGGGGTTCGGGGTTCGATGAGCCTCAGCTTCCTTGAGTCTTTGCCCACTCTAACAATCGTCGGGTAGCCTCTTCGATACCCAATGGTCCCTCATCCATACGAAGCTCCAGCAAAAAATCGAGGGCCTTGCCGACTTCTTTCCCGGGGGGCAGACCTAGGATATCCATCACTGCCATCCCATCGAGATCGGGTCTAATTGCGTCCAGCTCCTCCTGCTCCTTGAGGGCAGCGATCCGAAGGACGAGTTCATCCATTCGCTCTTTGAGTCGGCGGGCCTTATTCTCGTTCCTAGTGGTCGAATCGCACAGGGTAAGCTCGTTGAGCCTATCGAGGAGATCGCCAGCGTCTCGCACATACCTCCTAACAGCCCTGTCGGTCCATCCTGCCTCAAATCCGTGGAATCTGAGGTGCAAATAGACCAGCCTCGATACCTTATCGATCTCCTCCGCAGGATACTTAAGTTCTTTCATACGCGCCTTGGTCAAGCGCGACCCGACTACATCGTGAAAATAGAAGCTCACCCCATCGGGGCCGATCTCTCGTGTCGCTGGCTTCCCGATGTCGTGAAAGAGTGCTGCGAGGCGCAGTATCTTGTCCGAAGAGGTCTTTTCAACCACCGCAATTGTGTGGGACAACACATCTTTATGCCGATGTATCGGATCCTGCTCTAACTTCAAAGCGGGTATTTCCGGGATAAATTCGTCGATGACGCCCGTTTCGACCAGGAGCCAGAGACCCGAACTTACTGCGGGTAGAACTATTAGCTTGTCGAACTCATCGCGAATCCTCTCCTTCGAAACGATTTCGAGGCGGCTCTTCAGCCCGGCCATCGCAGCTACTAGTGCGGGGTCTGGCTTGAGGTTAAAGCGGGCAACAAACCTAGCAGCACGCAACATACGAAGTGGGTCGTCACAGAAGGATTCCGCCGGAGAAAGAGGAGTCCTCAAAACCCCAGCCACCAGGTCGACTAGGCCGCCATAAGGGTCGATCAGGATCGGCTCGCAAGACGGAGTAACTTCAAAGGCCATCGAGTTGATTGTGAAGTCCCGCCGAGCAAGGTCTTCCTCTATCGACTCCGAATACTTGACAACCGGTTTTCTCGAATCGTCGGTATAAGACTCAGCCCGATGCGTAGTTATCTCGAACCTAAAACCGGCCTTCTCGGCCCCAATAGTTCCAAAACGCTTCCCTACGGCCCACTTAGCATCGGCCCATCCCCTAAGGATCTCTTCGATCTCCTCAGGCAGCGCATCTGTAGTCAAATCCAAGTCATCGGGTTGAAAGCTCTGCTGTTCGCCACCTTTGGCCGAGTGGGAAAGTAGGTAGTCCCTCACCGCTCCACCCACCATATACAGCCTCTTATTACGCTTTGCGAAGCGGCCGCTAAGTTCGGTTATGAATCTGAGTTCTGGGCCAAAGCCTTGCAACATCACCAAAGCAGGCTATCCGAAATTCGCTCCGCACAGACAACCAGCTTCTCGCCAGCAAACAGACTCGAGGGGCCTAAGGGGCATCCGCCGTTTTCTTGGGCAGGCGGCTACAAATGGCAAGTGCTCGCGGGGATCTAAGAACTAACTAGCGATGCCAGGAGTGTTTTCAGGGGGATCTACTCCGGCTCATCTGGGCCAGAGGATAACGAATCTCGCCGATAGTAAATGGTACTATTCCAGCGCCCTGACCCTCATCTGGGCCATGGCGTCGATCAGATCACGCTCGGGCCTCAACCTACCCGGGGCTTCGGGTAGGAAGGGTTCGCCAGAAAGTGCTCCAAGAAGCGAGGCTGTTGAGTCTCTCAAGGCCTCCAGGTCGTATCCCCCCTCGAGCAGGGCAATAGTCCTACCTTTTGGCACTAGTGATATCGCCCAGCTCGTCAAGTCGTAGAAGTCTCCAGAACTCAGTCCCATCTCGGTCAAGGGGTCCTTATAGTGGGCGTCGAATCCGGCGGATATCAAAAGCCATGTCGGGCCGAAAGCCTCGATAACTGGCCAGGCGATGGTCTCGAGGGCGTATCGCATAGTGGGCCCGGTAGTTCCCTCCGGCAACGGTATGTTTACCGTAGTCCCGCGCCCATCACCGACCCCCACCTCCTGAACCCTCCCGCTACCGGGAAAAAGGGGGTATTGATGGGTCGAAAGGTACAGGACCGATGGATTGGCAAAAAAAGCGTCTTGCGTGCCATTTCCATGGTGAGCGTCGTAGTCAAAGATAAGGACCTTCTCCCCCCAGGAAACAAGTTCCGCCGCTAAAACGGCGACATTGTTTATCAGGCAAAATCCCATTGCTGAATCGGTGATTGCGTGATGACCGGGGGGGCGGACTGCGACGAAGGCCGCCTCGGCCTGGCCCTTTTTTAGTCGCTTGGCTGCATCGATACCGGCCCCTGCGGCCAAGATAGCTGCGTCCCAGCTATGAATCGAGACTTGTGTATCGGGGTCCAGCTCTCCGCCGCCCATGAGGCAGAATCGCCTAAGTGTCGCTAGGTAGTCGCCTCCATGAACCTTTGCCATCTGAACCCCAGAAGCCGGCTCGGGATTAAATCGAACTACTTCGATCCTGTCCCGGACGAGTTCGATACCTTTTAGCACGGCACCCAGCCGTTCTGGCCTCTCAGGATGATGCGTTCCCGCATCGTGCTCCAGGAAAAGGGGGTCGGTTCCAAAAAGTACTGCCACAAGAAAATCCTACACCTAAGTATCTGCAGAGCACTGAATTGCCTAGGAGCGTGAGTCAGTATTCATTCACCGACCGGCCTTATTGAGCTCTGATATCAGCACTATTGGCATAGAGATTGATCCATTTTCACTCCACAAGGTGAGATCCCATCGACTAGAATATAGCTA
>JAKAPB010000290.1 GCA_021823045.1 Actinomycetes bacterium
GCCTATAGAGAGCGCTCCATCAGCGACGGCGGCGCTTACCGCCGAAACGGCGGCATCCTTGGCTTCAGCGGGCACGGTGTAGACAAACACAAACTGGAATCTTGCATTTTGCACCATGTGGTCTCGTAGAGGCAGAGAAACCTCACTCCCCGCTGAGGCTGCGTAGATCGCTACCGTCGCCCCCGGGGCCGTAACCTTCAGGTCGAGTTCGTGGTTAACGGCAAGATTCACTTCCACGACGGAGTTGATACCACTTGGTGCTAACGAGCGAATGCCGGCCGACGCATTTTTGTCGAGGTAGTTCACGACGTGATCGGCACCCGCCAAGCGGGCGAGTTCGGCCTTCGCTTCACTACTTACCGTAGTGATCACCGTCGCCCCCGCCCAACGTGCGAGCTGAATTGCGGCATGTCCGACGGCGCCTGCACCACCGGAAACCAGTACCACATTTCCTTTCAAGACGCCTGGTTGAAGGAGTTTCGGTGAACCCTCTGACACCGTTAGGCAACGGTGGGCGGTGAGAGCTGGTATGCCGAGACTGGCTCCGAGATCGTAGGAGGCGGAGTCCGGTAGAGCCACAACATGACGGACGGGAAGTACTACGTGTTCCTGGGCGGTGCCATCGGAGCGTCCCCAGGCTGCCTCCCAGATCCAAACTCGCTGGCCAATTTTGAGTGACTTAACTCCTGCGCCTATTGCATCTACTACTCCGGAACCGTCCTGGTTTGGCACCATTTGTTCAAACGGTGTGACCTCGCCTGGCCGAGTTCCTCGGCGTGACTTCCAGTCGGTGGGGTTTACGCCAGAGATCACGATGCGCACCCGGACTTCTCCAGGGCCAGGCTCGGGTGTGGGGCGATCGATGAGATACAGCACGTCAGAATCACCGGTACGTGAATACACAATGGCTTTCATCCCACAAGCCTACATCCTTCAACGCGTCGACGATCGAGCTACGTTGACAGGCTCGCCAGCGCTAGCTATGCGGGTCGGGAATGTCACAAGTGGAAGTTATCTGCCGTCAGTCGAATTCAACGAGCATTCCGCTATACCTTCAAGTGCTCAGGTCGGCAGTGAGGTAGGTTGAGGGCGCCATAGTTCCAGATGTAGATAGTTCGACGACTGTGATCACATCTAGGTTTTAGCTGCGCTCTTCGAGAATCGAGTTAGCGCCATCGACCACCACCACAGATCCGGTTGTGTAGGAGATCCCGGGTAGACAGAGGACCGCTATCTGACTCGCTACTTCCAATGCGGTTCCTGACCTACCGATCGGAGATCGCCGACCTGCTTCGATTTCTCGCTCGGTCGCCGAACCCGTCCGGATCCATCCTGGCAGTACCGCATTTACCGTGACTCCGAAGGGGGCTGCTTCAAGAGCTACGGAGCGCATCAAGCCCACCACTGCAGCCTTGGCGGATCCGTAGATAGCCTGACCTGGCATGGACATAAGTGGTCCAGTGGTCGAGGAGACAAATACTATCCTTCCCCACCCAGACCTTTTCATCGAACCAATAACAGCCGAGGTCATGAGGATAGAAGTGTCTAGGTTTCTTGCGATACCTTGGCGCCAATCCTCGATCACGAGGTCCTCGAGCTTTGCCATGACATCGTTACCAGTCAACTGGGAACCCATTCCGGCATTGTTGATCAGGATGTCAATATGGCCGACATGATTCACAATCTTCGAAACTTCTGCAGGGTCTGTTAGGTCGGCTTCCAGGCCAAGCGCATCGATCCCCAAGGATGTCAGCTCAGTAGCTCTCAGTTGAATGCGATCGGTTGTGGATGTGATGATTACTTTGGCTCCGAGCTCGCCAAGGAGTTTCGCTGTAGCGAACCCTATTCCTGAGTCCGAGCCAGCCCCAGTGATAAGCGCGACCCTTTTGTCGAGCCTGCCCAAACTAAAAGGCCAAGTAGTCGACTTAGGATTTGTGTCAGTCATGATTTCGGGTCCACCGTAGTGAAAAACACTTTGGTCGGTGTCAAAAGAATCCATGATGCGGGACTCAGGGTTGGAACGGTGATATCTGCCATCACTTGAGGGTAATTGGAACTTTTTGAAAGGTCAACCAAGGCCCGCTAGAGGCCGTCCCAAGGGCAGGGGCCAATTTTCTGGTTGCGGTGAGTCGGATTTGCATGTGTGTAACTTGAAGCAATAGAACTTGTACCGCACCAAAACTGCTCTTCACCTAATGCACGCTAATAAACGGAGTGCCTTGCGATTAGGACATTCTGGAGTCAACTTTCGTCCCAGGGGATCCGAGGGACGTGACAGAGACGAGTTCGACGAATTGCGGAACTTCGATTTGGCGAATATGAGAGGCCTCCTCACTCTCGGGAGAATTCCGACGGACATTCCGCTGGTCGCTGCCGGTCATCATGTTTGGGTCAATGGAGGTTACTCTGGATGGTTCGTGAATCTGGTTTTGTGCGAATTACTTTTCGCAATTGAATAATGCGAATTGATCCTATCGCCAAAACCAATAGACCGCCGAGAGCGGAAGCAACTATCAGTGCGAGAGCAGCCGGAACAGTACCGGAAAACATCAAGAAGGTGATCTTTGTATTTTCGAGATTCTGAAAAACAAACACTAGAATTATGGCCAACAGCAAAAGTGCCGGGAGTATGCGGGTCCAAGCTCGGCTAGCACGTGTCGATGCTATTTCAGTATCAGCAACCGGGGCAGTAACTTGCTGTTCTGCATTCGAATGGGTGAACCCCTGTATGGCATCGCTGTTGGCATCATCTCCGGGCAGAGCAACATCTGCGAGAACTTGTTCAGTAGGTACTGAAAGTTGAGATCTTTCGGCTCGGGACTTCGAACCAGGTGTCCGGATTCCCACAGGAACCCCCAATCATTGCCAAGTAATGACTTGCTAAACCAAAATGAGTATCTAGTCCATCGTATCAGAGTCTACGATGTACCCCAAAGTCGAGCTGAATTTCTCTCAGGCCGGACTTCCGGAGATATTAGGCAGACAATTACCCCATAGGTAATGCTTTAGCAGGGGAATTGTATGCGTTTCGACATTCGAGTTGTGATACTACGCGATTCAGTGAGTTGGGAATATTCCTACGGTACCTTTGGTTTGAAATCCCGGTATTGACCCGGCTTTCGTACATTGAGGTCCAGGAATGTCGCCGCCCGTTTGGCTGTGATAGCCAACAGCTTTAGCGAAGTGTCCCCTTTGGTTTCCATAGTGACAAGGTACACGACCTAGTTCAGGGCGTACATTGCGCCAGCTAGCACCTAGCTGCTCCATTGTCGCAAGCACTTATATGAAGCTGACAAGTATGCGAAGAGGGCTTGAGAGTCGATGACGCTTTCCACTTGTCCTCTTGCTAGATGGTCGCTATCTCTTGGACACCGCTGCACCGCGCCTGCATTTAGCGACAACCTCTGCCTTGAGCTTTAGGGTAAAAGAGCAGGGGGCCCCTTCGTCCTTCGTTCGGCGTTTTCCGTGGTGCCAGCCCTTCCCTGGGGAAGGATCCTAGATGGGCAGGTTCCGTGAAAACAAACTGAAGACAAGGCTGCGCAGATTTTGCTGAGAGCGGTAAGGCATCGGTCAGTTATCCGAATGTGGCTTCGAGGTGTCGTTTTTATTACCTTTTTAGCTTGACATTAGCCCGCTTAGTTCTTAGAATACTAATTCGATAAACTGGCAACGTCAGGAGAGCTCTTGTGGCATCGACTGCGGTCAGGACCTGCTCACTGCAGTGGAACGGGTGGGCAGTAGGGCAAGGAGGGGGATTCTCTTGGCAAGCGAGCACCACGAAAAAATGGACTTGATTTCCGGCCTGCCGGATCCGCCCGTGGGCGGAGAGAAGTACGATCAGGACCTTTCCAGATCGCTGACATTTCGCGAGAACGTACTTATAACACTCTCGTCGGTGACGCCGGCATCGAGCGTCTTCATAATCCTGCCT
>JAKAPB010000291.1 GCA_021823045.1 Actinomycetes bacterium
AGGCGGCGCCGTAGTCGTCGTGGTAGGCGGCGCCGTGGTGGTCGTGGAGGATCCAGGGGCATTACCGGTCGAGACGATTAGGTCGACCGCCGAATTAGGAGCAACGGTCGTACCGGGCCCGGGCGTCGTATCTAAAACGGTCCCTTGGGCCTGGAGCGAATCCTGATAGGAAACCGTTCCAACCGATAGCTGTACCGTTCCGAGGGTATTAGCCGCCTGAGCTAGCTGCTGACCTACGACATTAGGTACGGTGACTTGAGCCGGGCCGTTGGAGACGACCAGGTTCACCGTCGAGCCTTTGGCTGCGCTCGACCCTCCAGCCGGTGTCTGACTCACCACGCTCCCCAAGGGAAGTTTGTCTGCAACATAGCTGGTCGAAACGTTAAAGCCCGCATTCAAAAGGGTCGTCTCGGCGGTCGAGATATTTACTTTGGTGACATTGGGAACGCTAATCATCGCCTGACCCGTCGAGACGACCAGGTTCACCGTCGAGCCTTTTTGCACCGATGCTCCGCCCCTCGGATTTTGTGAGGTAATCGTCCCAGCGGCTTTGGTCGATTGCGAATAGGTGGTATTGATATTGAGCCCCATGCCGGAAAGGCTCTGTTCTGCTGCGCCAAGCTGCTGACCGACTACGGCGGGAACCGAAACTAGTGCGGCTGAAGCTGCGGTTTGGGAGGTTGTCTTCTTGAAGAGTCCAAGGGCGTTCCCTCCTAGGAAGATTATTCCGGCGAGGATCAGTAGGGCCAAGAAGCCGATAAGAATGGCCATCCCGGCCCCCATCTTTCGATCGGATGGAAAATCGGTAATCGGCTCGAAAGTTATCGTTTCCGGTTCATCGGATATAGTTATGATCTTGGGGACTCGAGTCATCGCACGGGTAGAGTCATCCCTAGCGGCTTTTGCGAACTCTATCTCTTTACCCTGCTCAAATCGGTTAAGGTCGGCGCGCATTTCTGCCGAGGTCTGATACCTGTCCGATGGATCCTTCTGAAGGGCCTTGTTGATTATCAAATCAAGGTCGGCGGGTATCTCAGGGTTAAACCTACGGGCCGAAGGCACCGGTTCCCGTACGTGTTGATATGCGATGGCCAGAGGGGTCTCCCCGGTAAAGGGCACCCCACCCGTTGCCATCTCGTAGAGTACGACTCCCAGCGAATAGATATCACTTCTGAGGTCGAGCTCTCCTCCTTGTGCCTGCTCGGGGGAGATGTATGTTGCCGTCCCCATAATCGATCCAGTTTGAGTCAGGTCCGAATCGCCCGATAGCGCTCGAGCGATTCCAAAATCCGCTACCTTTACCAGTCCGTCGGGGGTAATTAGTACGTTCGAAGGCTTGATATCACGATGGACTACGCCATTTTTATGCGCGAAAGAAAGGGCAGCAGCAACGTCGGCTGCGATCGCAGCGGCCGTCTTCGGATCTAAAGGGGATTTCTCCTTTATCACCCTTGAGAGGGTCTTGCCTTCCACGAGTTCCATGACTATGTAATAGGTGTTGTCCGCCTGTCCCCAGTCGTATACGGAGACGATATTTGGGTGTGATAAGTTGGCCGCCGCCTGTGCCTCTCGCCTGAAGCGTTCGACGAAGGCCTCGTTAGTTGAGAGCTCCGGAAATAACACCTTCAGGGCGACGCGCCGATCTAGCAGGTTATCGTTGGCCTCGTACACCTCGGCCATACCTCCACGCGCAAGCTTTTGAATTACCTCATATCTTCCGCCATAAGGCGATTCCAAAATGCTGGCCATCTCTTACCTGTCCCCAATCACCCGGCGCCCAGCGCCGCTTGCAGTATCGCCTTGACTACCGGACCCGCCTGAGTCGCGCCCGTAGATATTCCCACCAATCCCGCTTGCTTTGGAACCACAACCGCTACGGCAACGGTTGGTGCGTTGGCCGGCGCAAAGGCCACCATCCAGTTGTCAGCTCCAGACACCGTCGAACCGGCGCCTAGTGTCGTCTGCGCAGTACCGGTCTTTGCCGCTATCTTTACGCCGGGTATTGCGATGCCCGATGCCGTTCCACCTTGGACAACACCTTCCATCTCGGAGGTCACGATGCTTGCGGTGGCAGGAGAGGTTGCCACCTTATAGACCTTCGGTTGGTACTGCTTGATTACTTGGTCTTGAAAATTCCTTATCTGGTACATCAGGTGCGGTGTCATCATGAGTCCTCCGTCCGCTATTGCACCGCCGACCATCGCCATCTGCAGTGCAGTGGCGCTGACATTGCCCTGCCCTATCGCAGAATAGGCAAGTTGAGGTAAGTTGCGATTGAAAAATGAAGCCGGTGGAAAGGTAGAAGCGGCTGCCCCTCCTATGTCGAGCGGTGGTACCTGGTTAAAGCCAAAAGCGGCGGCTTCGTCTGAGAGATTAGCCGCTCCCAGCTTGAGGCCAATCTGAGCGTAACCCGTATCACAGGAGACCTTCAGGAGCAGGGGAATGGTGCCTCCACAACTCTCGTAAGCGTAGTTATGGAGGGTGTGGGTGGTAAGGGGCAAAGGGATCTGGGTCACCGGCGGGAAGTTGATCGATGCTATCGATGGATCATGGTCGTAAACCGCCGAAGTCGTCACTATCTTAAAGGAGGACCCGGGGGGATAGGCCCTAGCGATCGCCCTATTGAGTAGCGGCTGATTCGGATTGGTTATAAGGGACTTCCAAGCCGCCTGTTCCGTAGCGCCGGAGTGTGATGCCAAAGGTGACGGGTCATAGCCTGGATTAGAGACCATGGCAAGAATCGCACCGGTATTCGGCTGAATTACTACTGCGGCCCCTTTTCGACTCCCTAATGCGGACTCTGCAACCTGCTGCAAATTTGAGGAGATAGTAGTCGTCACCGAGTCCGTAACGTAGGTCGAGTTTAGTAGATCTGTCAGCGATCGGATGGTGGGGGTGTGGCCAGTCAAGTACTTGTTGTACGCCGCTTCTATACCAGTGACTCCATAATCGATCGAATAAAAGCCCGTTACATCGCCATAGAGGCTTCCGTAGGGGTAGATCCGCAGATAGTGGTATGCATCATTGACCGGTTTGGATTCCGCTATCACCTTGCCATCCCCGGTCAGGATCGCCCCTCTGGGAAGCGAGAAGGCGTTGACTACCTGCCGGACATTGCCCGGGGCATTAGCCAGCTTCTTGGCTTGAATGATCTGGAGGTTGTTCAGCTGTAAAAAAAGGGCCCCAAAGAGAAACAGGAGCACGAGGCCGATCTGGGAAATTCGCCTATCCATAGCTACCCACTCCCAACTGTCGTAGTGGGGCTTTGAAACTGCTTTTGGCTATTCACCTCGGACATCAAGTTGGAAATGAATAGGTTGGCTGCACTAAGAGATGGTTCGACGACTCCACTGTTTAATTCGACCTGGCGAGCCTGATTCACCGAGGATACTTGGACACTTGTCACCTTGACCAGTTTCGGGTCGAACCACAAAACACCGCCTTTACGTCCCTGATAGATAGCGACGTACTTCCCCGAGGTGCCGACGTAATAGGAGTTCTTTGCGTATAGGTCGACGACTCCGGCGACCACCGCAGCTACTACGGCGACGGCTAAGACGAAAAGGGTCGTCCTTATCATCTTCATAATCAATGAGGTTCGCTGCACTTCCCGTTTAGGTATTGGGCTGGGAATGGCAGTAATCGTCTCTCGCCTGGTATTGGTGGATATAGATATCCTCGACAGTGGGGACTTGGGGCGCTCCGATTGGGCATCGTCGGCTTTGCGGCCAGGCGGCGAGACCGATTCGACGCCACGACCTAAAACAGCTCCACGACTATCCGATGACAGCGGGGAAATCTCAGCAACCCTGACTACTACGACCGTGATATTGTCGCTTCCGCCACTCTTTTTGGCCATGCTAACGAGTTCTTCGGCCGCCGATTGAGGGTCCTTATGTTCGATGAGTACCTTCCGGATCTGCGGCTCC
>JAKAPB010000292.1 GCA_021823045.1 Actinomycetes bacterium
AAAATCGGGTGTGACACGATTGACTATTAGCGCGTGGAATTCGCGTTTGGACTTCTTCAACCTCTGGGCGAGCTGATCTAATTCCAGGATTGCCCCTTGGCTCGGGGAGGAGATGAGCACCAGGGCTGTCTCAGGGGAAGAAAGCACCCGCTCAACCGAGTCCGCCCTCTCTTTAAAGCCATCTTCTATACCGGAAAATACCTCAAAAAAGCGAACCGCATCTTCTACTACTTCCGCCCCAACGACCTTGGATATCGTCTTCAATAGGGTCCGAGTGGCTAGGCTTAGTGGCCTCAAATAGGCAGGTGGTGGCTTTATCAATAGCTTAAAGATCCTGTTATCCAAGAAACTCGAAAGCCGCTTGGGGGCGTCGAGGAAATCCAAAGCGCTGACGCTCGGAGGCGTATCGACGACAATTACATCAAACCTGGCATCCTCGTGGAGTTCAAAAAGCCTCTCCATCGCCATAAATTCCTGGGTCCCAGACAGGGAGGTAGTTAGGTTTTGATAAAGCTTGTTAGCCAGTATCTGCTCAATCTGCTCTTGCGACTTTCCATAGCGCCTTACCATGTCGTCGAAGGTCGCATGAGCATCCAGCATCGTCGCATATAGTTCGCCAGAGCCCACCTTGGTAACGAGTGAAGCGTCATTGCCAAGTTGACTTAGGCCAAGTGCCGAGGCAAGCCTGCGAGCAGGGTCTATTGTCACCACGCACACCTTCTTGCCCGTGGCCGCCTCTGCGTAAGCTATAGCAGCTGAACAGGTAGTTTTACCGACTCCCCCAGGGCCTAGGCATACGATTACCCTCCTGTTAGACAAGAGTTCTGCCATTGAATTTTGCAACTCGTCTCCGTCCTATTTCCTCAGGGTAGTCATCGACCATTTCGTCCACTGATCGGCGATGGGCACTTTGAGTCGGTCGTCTTCAATTGCAGTAATGCTGAAAATGGTCTGATCGAACTCCTCCATGAGACGTTCTATCTGATGCATCTGTGACTGGAACTTCGACTGACGGTAGGCCCAAGCTGCGCGTGCGTCAGCGGGCGAAGATTCAAGCTCGACGTCGCCGACAACTATCGGGGCTAGGACCTTATTCACCACTAAGGAAGCCACGTAGAGCGTGGTCTTATCGGAGATCGCTTCATTCAGCTCAATCGCTTCCTGTACCGGCGTCTCCTCGGCTATGGTCACCATTACGCAACTTACCCTCGCTGGATCCTTGAGCATCTCAAGTACGTCGTCTGCCTGCGCCTTCAATGGTCCCACCCTGGCAACTTCGGCTAATCCGGCAGGTGACGTCAGAAAGCTCAACGCGTGCCCAGAGGCTGGTAGATCGACCACAATCAAGTCGTAATCGCCCGTCTGCTCGAGCTGCTTGAGCTTCCCGAGCAACAATAGGTCCTTTATCCCCGGGATAGCCGTCGCAACTACTCCGATTATCCCAGTCGAAATGAGCCTCGAAGCCACCTGTCCTAAGGAATGATCGGCAAGATAGTCGACTAGAACCTCATGGGGCTCAAGTTTCATCGTCTTAAATGAGTCCTCTATCGGCTGACTTGCGAATTTTTTTTCTTCCTCGGACCGGTCGGCTGATTGCCCGTCACCCATACCGGATCCTTCAGCAACCGATTGAACGAGATTGGTAAAGTCGTCCAGTCTAACTAAGAGAACATTTGGGGAGGACAGAGCCGCAAGATGGGCGATGTATCTTGCAACAGTAGTTTTACCTACTCCGCCCTTGCCGGTAACAAGGCACACCGTGGCGCCCTTGGTCAAGTTGTAAATCTCGTCTGTCTTGTTCTCTTGGGTCTTGTTCTCTTGGGTCTTGTTCTCTTGGGTCACTCCATGGGATACTAGAGCATCTAGAACCCAATTAGTGGTAAAGCTACCAACGACTTGAGCATTGTGCTGGGTCGGCTACCGCAAAACCCATCGTTGGCCTCCTTGACGTAATCTCAGGCATCAAGATCTCGGGCATCAAACCAAGGCGGTGTAAATTAACTGCATCTATAACTGCATTGATACCCCGGGCTGTCGATGTGTTTACTTGAAACCTCCCCACGGATAAATCCGGGGGATTCCTGGCTCAGGCAGCCTGAGTGCCCAGCGGACACCCAGGTCATATGCCATCAACACCAGCCGGGTTGAAACCAGTTCGGACGACCATCACGGCCGCAGAATTCTTGTCCCTTGAACTGACTAACCCGCAGACATCGCAGAAATAGGTCCGTTGAAACAGTGGGAGGCAGTGTTTGGTTCTAGCACCGCACCCCTAGCTATCAGGTTAGTTGTCGCTACAGTCGGCAGTGCGCCGCTAGAGATCATCAAACAGTACGTGGCAAATCAGCGCAACGTCTGAGCGCTGGTCTCAGGACTTCGCCCTGGTAAGGCTCTACATGCCCATGGCTAAAGCCAGGGGCATTGTGCCCCACACTCCATTCTGGTAAAGTCCCCGAAATCTCTACCCTGAGGTGGCGCGGCACTCATCGGCAGCCCTTGGCTAATGCCAGCTCATCCACCAGCTCCATTGCTTAGCGTCCCGCGCTAGAAACGCGGGTCGCATTATGAGTTGCCATGGAGACCCTTTGAATTGTGGCGAAATGACGGCCCAGCTTGATTATCCTAGAGCCGAGGCCTCATTATGCGAGCAGGGGATGGGGGGCCATTCCCTCTGGTACATCTTGTTGCACATTTGATCTGGGGAGGGCGAATGGGTCAGAGGATCGGGGCGGGAGTGTGGCGCGAGAACGCCGCTTGTAGGGGTTCATTTGGATCCCTGTTTTATCCTCCACAAAAAGGCGAAAAACGCTCCGACCGTAAGTCTCGCGAGGAGCGGGCCAAGTGGATCTGCGCAAGATGCCAGGTGAGGCTCGACTGCCTCGATGAAGCCCTGGCTTCGAACGAATCTACCGGAATCTGGGGAGGGCTCAACGAACTCGAAAGGCGTGGTCTGGGTTTTGAAGGAAGTACCAGCTATGGGTTCGATAAAGAATCATTCATCAAGTAGTCGCACCATTAGTCGCACCATGACCTATTCGCTCGAACGCGAGTAGGTCATAAATCCGTAGAGCAGGCAGAGGAATACTCCGACCGTGACTACATGAACCGAGGTGCACCATAAGCAGATTGCCTTGATGAGCACCAGTTCAGAATAGACAAGCCAAAGGACGAATAGCACGCCCAAGCCACTCATCGCTAAGCGGATTGGCTCGAGCTTTGCTATTCTCCACGCCTGCGGAAGACATATTGCCACCATGGCCAGGTAAAAAATGAGACCCAGCAGGGCGACTGGAACTCCTGATATTAGTGACTCGGCAGAGGTCGTAACCTTTTGGCAGTTGATGGTGGCATTTTCTGGACACGCCAGAACGACACTGGCGCTGTAGTGGGCGATGGTGAGGTAGATCGAGACCCCAAGCCCAAATAGCGACAGAAACAGGCTGGACGCCCGGAGCCAAAGCGGCCTTATGAGTTCAACTCTCTTGTCAATCAACAAATTAGCTTCCTAATGTGGCTTCTATCTTTTTCATCAGAGGCGTCGTGCAGACATTAGACGGCTGATTGTTGGTAATTTTACATATCGTCGCAGTGATCATTGATGCCGTCTGGTCGATGCCCTGGGCTGGGAGGGTATTGGGGTTCGACAGAGCACCAGCAATCGAATCCCAGGTCAGCCCACTGAGAATCTGGGGAGAATAAGATGCACCCGCTATCCAGTATTTATTTCCAAAGTCGATAAATGGAATACTCTGGGCACTCGACCCGCTAGTCGCAGACGAAAGTGCATTTAATGCTGCTTGCTGGGACTTGTTCGGAGTTTGCAAAGTGGGGTAATTCCCATTGACCATCTTATTGGTCGTCGTCTCGACCGACTGGAAATCGATGTATTGGCTTTGGTACTTAGACTTATAAAAGGAGAATGTG
>JAKAPB010000293.1 GCA_021823045.1 Actinomycetes bacterium
CTCGCAATCGCCATTTCAGTTGTCAATCGTTGCGATGGATGTATCGGGTCGCATGCCAGGGCAGCTGCGATAAAAGGGACTACCAAGGAACAGGTGGCAGAGGCGATCGGAGTGGCGATTCTACTCGCCGGTGGCCCTGGAACTGTATACGGTCCGAGGGCCTATGAGGCTTTTTTGGAGTACAAAGCGGAGTATGACGCTAAGAGGCAGCAGAACTCGACTCGAGACTAATCCTCTTTAGATCAAGGAGCAGACACCCTTTGCGATCTTGGCCGCAGGGTCGCACAAGGCCAATTGATAGAGAGACCTATATCCGCATACGTCTTCCACCTCGTTCAACACGTATGAGTCTTTGTAGGGGATTAGGTCGATAGCGTAGTTGCCCGGTCCAAGGTGGAGTTGGAGATCTTCAGTCATCTTCACCTCCGCCTCGCTGGGCCGATAGACCCCTACCTTCCCCCCCTGTTTGAGGTTCGCCCTAAATTCTCCTGGGGCGGCGGTTCTAACGGTCCAATATGACGACCCGTCTAGAAATAGGTAGCATCTGTGGTCTTCTGCCTCAGACGCCGAGTAAAGCTGGTGGAGGGTGGCATTTTTCTCATTTCTTACCTTATCGAGTCCGCTGGCGCCCACGAGTCTCACGCCTTGACCACCATGGCCAAAATTGGGCTTTTGAACTTCCCGGTCGAACTCGCAGGATAATGGCTCCGAGTCGAAGGTCAAAACCGAGGGGAGTACGTCTATTCCGATGGCGATAGCGGTGGCCATCGATAGAGCCTTGTCGTAGCCGACTTCGGCAATCTTGAGGCTATTGAATACCGGAATGCTAAGTTGCTCGAAGATCCTCGAGAGATCGGGGTTGAAGCTCCTATTTATTACGAAGTCGCATGGCCGATGATCCCGCTGGATCTTTAGTGCGAAGTTGTCGTAACTGACCAGTTCTAGTTTCTGATCTAGCGCTTCAAATGCCGAAATGAGCTCGGATATGAAGAATTTGTTCTCTTTGACGTCCTGTTCTTGATAGATGAGCCATCCTTTCACCTCGGTGCCCCTAGTCGGCTGCGGAATAATTACGACCGAGCGCCGACAGGATGTCGATGGTGGCGCAGTCGATGTTGGTAATTTCAGAAAGCCTCGTTATGTGGGGATTTGAGTTGACCTCGCAAACCAACCTTTCGCCACCTTCGCCGATGAGTAGATCCACTCCACAGAAGTCCGTACCCATTGCCCTCGCCGCCCTGAGGGCGAGGTCGATCTCCATTTTATTGGCCTCGATAACTTCGCCCTTTCCTCCTTGGGTGAGATTCGCTTGGAGCGAATCATCGCTACTTTGTTGACTAATCGCACATACCACCCTGTCCGATGCAACGTGCACTCGGATATCCCGCCCAAAAGAGGGCACTATGAGCTCCTGGAGGATCGCCTCACGCATCTCGTTTTGGGTAAATATATCGATAAGTTCGTCACTGTTTTTGACCAAGTGCACCTGGGCTCCGAACGACCCCTTGGAAGCCTTAGCCACTAAAGGGAATCCCAAGCGTTTAGCCGCCTCTTTAAGAGTCAGTGGATGGTGAGGTTGTGAAGGATAAGGCCTTGGCAAGACGACAGTTTTGGGAGTAGGTATGTTCGAAGCGCTCAAAGCGATGTGCATCTCCCTCTTGTCGTCGCAAGTTCTGATCGATCTGGCGGAATTGGATACTTTCACCCCGATGGCTTCTAGTGTCGCAGCCAAGTGGACGTCTTTGTCTAAAAATAGGGCTACATCTGGAAGAACGTCTCCCAGGATATCGGGTGGCGCTCCAGACTGTTGCACGACCACTATGTCGAGCGGATTGACCAGTTGCGCATCTAGTCCGAGGTCCAAGGCCGCTCGAAGATGTCTCTCCCCGTGCTCTTCAAACTTCTTGCCGAGTTCGGTGTTGGCAATTACCCATAATCTCACATAGCCGACCCTAGGCGAAGCTGTCTTGGGCTAAGTTCGCAGCTGGGATCATTTTCTCGGAACTCCCTTTGGCGGTGGATATTGAATCTGAATATTGAAAGCGACGGGCGCACTCTCGCTGCTTATCTCCATAAGGCCCAAAAGCCGCAGAATACCCAAGGTACATCGGCTTTGGTCGCTGCGTTTGGTACGCCGGCTGGTACGAACATCCTGGATCGGGGACACCTAGACGCCGAACTGGCCGAACGACTTTCCAATGCGACCAACTCCAACTGCATTTCGGTCTCCCTGAGCGGTGTCGGAGACTCCGACGGTATATTTTCCCTAACCAACTGGACCGAAGACCTCGTACGGGTCGCCGAATACGCAGTCGCTGAGGGACTTGGATCGCGCATAGTGTTGGTTGGCTACGAATTAGCCGCTATCTCGGTCGTGATGGCGGCGATTGAATCCGAGTCTGTGGCTGGGGTGGCGAGCATCGACCCGGCACTTTACATCTTCGAGGAGGACTTTGACCCCGATTCATACCTCAAGCTGTTAGAAAGTTTCAGGGTTAACGTAAAAGCTATCGCAGCATCGAGCTTTAAAGCAGAGATCGCCTCTATCGACACCTTCGAGCAAGTGAAGTTGTTAGGGGAGAAGCCTTGGATGATTATTGTTGCCCAAGAACGTACTGAGTCGAATCTCAGGGTATCGAGGGACCTAGTCGCAAGCGCTCAGCGGGCGGAACTCCACCGAATAATAGCCGCCGGGGACGGATTACGTGCGGACCCGAGGGTCTTGGCGATACTGATGGGGTGGTATGACCGGGAGTTTTAAAGTTTGCTAGATCAGATATTTGCTAACGCTTCGTCGATTGCCTGACGGAGGTCCTTGGCGGAGGCTTCCGGATCGGTGGATTCCGTCAGGTACCTTACTACCACGAATCCCCTAGCCCCCGCAGAGACCAGATTTTTGATCGATTCAGGGCTTACCCCGCCGGTGACGAAAAAGGGCTTAGTCGAGTACTTTTTGGCATACTGCAGGTATTCGATGGTTGTACCGGGCCTGCCTGGCTTGGTTGGTGTGGCTACGATCGGTCCGACCGAAAGGTAGTCGGCATCTGTTTGATTCCCCTTCTCTAACTCCACCGGCGAGTGAGTCGATAGACCTATGATCGACGACTTCGGAAGGATCTTACGCGCAAGGGAGATCGGCGCATCGTCCTGGCCTAAGTGACACCCATCCGCCTCTACCTCTAATGCGAGGTCAATTCGGTCATTTAGGATGAATGGTACAGCAAAGTCGGAGCAGACACTTTTTATTGCCTTTGCCGCCTCGATGATCTCCTTAGCTTCAGCGTTTTTCTCTCGAAGCTGGACAATATCTACGCCCCCTTTGATACAGGAGGCTACGAACTCTTCTAGGTCGGGCCTGATCGGCGTACAGAGGTAGATCAGGCCACCGTTCGGAGCGAGGTCAAATCCGCTACTCACCGACTTTTTTGTCCGCTTTCATGTGAGCTTTATAGGCCCGGACCCGTACCAAGGATTCAGGACTGTCGATATCGGCTACCGACATGAAAACGCCGGACTGACCATAAGGGTTGGCCGCCTCCCTCCATCCTTCGGGCCTGACCTTGAGCTTTTTAGCTAACAGCGCCAGAAAGATCTTCGCCTTCATGGTTCCGAAACCTGGGAGGCCTTCGAGGCGATCGAGAAGTTCCTCGCCAGAGAGAGCGCTAGCCCAAATCGCCGAGGCATCGCCTTCATAGGATTCGGCAACTATTTCGCACAGCGCCCATACCCTTTCGGCCATTGCCTTGGGGAACCTATGAAGGGCCGGCTTTTGGGAAAAGACATCCTCGAGAATCTCGGGATCTAGGTTGACAATCGCCTGCGGATCGAGAGGAATAGAAAGTCGCTGTGAAAGGACGTAGGGCCCACTGAAGGCTCTCTCCATCGGTATCTGCTGGTCCAGTACCATGCCGATCAGAAGCGCT